>SHBF01000031.1 GCA_004212975.1 SAR86 cluster bacterium | reverse complement strand
TCCTTGGATTCTTTCTCCTGAATCCTTGGTGGATCTGCAAGCTATTTTTTATCATCGACTCTTACAAATGCTTTCACCCTTCGGTCTCTCCGTTTGGTTTTCCCTCTAGCCTCCCGTCTGCAGTTGGTAGCTAGTCAGTTGCCATCCGTATATTTAATATTACTCTTACAAAATTAGATGTCAACACTTTTTTTACAGAAAAATAATTTTTTTATTGGTCTAAGAAAATCAAAAGGGAGTCAAAAAAACTCCCTTGAATTAATGAGAAAATATCTTAATCAGATCCTGAATAATATAACCATTCAATTCTGTAAGTTGACTCTGGGCCACATTTTGAAATAGCTCTAAACTCATCCCAATAACCATTCTCACTCATCATTTCCCTATAAGAGGGAACTGATGAAATTATATCGGCTCTTTTTTTAGCACTATAGTAATGACGCATAATCACAAAGTCATAACCTATATCTGCGTCAAAACCTCTATATGGTCTCAAATAATGCTCTCCATAGCCTGCTCTGTTTCCAAGCTCAATTTCACTTGCCTCAACTCTTGCATTTAGTTCAAGCAATTTTGCCATGGTTCCACCAGTTTTAAATGTGCACTGTCTAAAATCTACAAAATTAAATCTGTCTCTTTCATCTTCAGGTACTCTGATGCCTCTTGCACGAACACCCATCATTGATATACTCCTGCCAGTGTTAACAGCTTGATCATCAAATTCACTATTTTCTTTTGCCCATTTTGGATAATCATTCATGTAAGCGCCCCACTCTTTATACTGATCTTGACCAGTAGGCCACCAACCATACTCTATGATGTCGTATTCAGTTTCTCCAGCCCAGATTGGAACAAAAAGTGCTCTCCCGTATTTTAGATTGTTTTCTTTTAAGAATTCTAAATATTCCATATTCTGAGCTTTTACGTCTTCATATGTTTTACCCTCATTGATATTTCCAAAGAAAAATTCTGCTCTGTAGGTGTATTGCTCAGAGGTCTGAGCAAATATATTTCCTACAGAAAATAATAAAAATGATAAAATTAAAAATCTCATATTCTTTCCTATCTAAATTGTTAAAATGCGCTCATAGACATGCCAACATAAGATCTTCCATTGTTACAATAAAAACCCTTTAAATCAGCAGATGCTTGTGAGTTACCAATTTTAGAATAATATAGATCTGCGTTTACACCTCTTTCAGAAATTGAGGAGCTATACATCAATCTAACAAAATCTACTCCATCAGCAAGTTTTCTTCCTGCCTCAGGAACAATTAACTTTCTACCAACTGTATCGCCTTGTGATTGTGCATAAATCGCAAAATCTTTATACATATCATAGACCTGTCTTAGATCATAACCATCTTCTAGAGAACAATCAGCATATGTTGCATACATCATTTGACCTGCCTCAAGACTTGCTGGCTCAGATACAACCCATTGCCATGCATCTATCGCCTCTGACCAAGTAGTCGGAAGTGATTCTGCGAGCTTTGGACCACCATCTAAAAACCATTTTTGCATTCCATTAAATTGATCAGTTGGAGTTGGCCAATTATTTGACCACATAACCTCAACCGAGCTAAGGTTTGAATGAAATACAGGTGTTAACAGAGCCGTAGACATTTTATCAAAGGCACCATCCTGTCCTTCTGCCCACTTTGCAAATTTTCCATACCAAGCAACTAGATCCCCTAAATCTTTTCCTTGGTTATAAGTGCCAATAAAATATTCAGCCTTGTTTGCTTCTGGTTCATACTTATATTCTGGAGTCTCATGATCGTCTGCAGAAATCACAAAACTTAATATTAAACTTAAGCTTAGTAATAATTTCATAATTTATCTCCCATATTATGCTAAAACTAAAGAATAAATATAACATTACTTTCTTGTAAAGTTATTACAAATATGTATCTTTTTTGTAACTAATTTATCAACCCAAATTGATCGAACTTAGATACAAAATTCCAAATTTCTAAAGATGCATCAATGTTGTATGATTGCAACGAAGGCCAATCATGTCCCATTTCAGGGTGAAGAATTAATTTTACATTTACATCGTTTAAACAACTCGTATATGTGTCATAAAGAATTAATGAATAATCATCGTATTTAATAACTGTTTCTGGATCCGTATTACAAGAGTTATAGTTCACCCAGTAATCAATTACATCGGGAATACTTTTTGATCCTGCATTGCCTTCGTATGGAACAACAAAATCTAATAATCCATGAATTTGCAAAATAGGTGTTGGGTGAACTGGATTACAGTCATTGAAAGTATCATTTGTCATTGATCCAGTCACAGAAGCTATAGCCGCAAATTTACTACTTAGATTGCAAGCTAAGTGGTAGCCCATGTATCCTCCGTTTGACATTCCAGATGAATATATTCTTGTTTCATCTATTTGAGTTTTATCTTTTATTAGCCCTATAATAGTCTCTACAAAGCCAAGATCATTAATAGTGCTTTTAGATGTCCAACCTCCTACATTCCAGTGTGTTGATAAAGTAGCTGTTGTTGCTCCTTGCGGATAAATCACTATAAAGTTGTTTGAGTCTGCTAAAGGAAAATAATTTGTATAATTTAAATGTCTCATTGCTGATGAGCCATAACCATGAAAAGCAAATAAAACAGGAATGCTTTCATTTGAATCAAGGTTACTTGGAGTATAAACATAATAAAATCTATCTAAATTGTCATGTTTTAAATCACATCTCTTCATCCCAGATCTGCTTGTATCAACACAAGTTTCATCTAATGTAACATCGTTGTCTGTTTCAGGGACAATACTTATATCTTGAGAGCCTGAAGAGCCACCGCCTCCACATGATGACAATATTAAAATTAACAAACCTAATTGATAAGTTTTCACTAGTACATATTAAAGCAGTAAATTTAATAAAAAAAGGGAGCATAAAGCTCCCTTTTGATATAAAAATTGCTTAATTAGTATTATATGCTTTGACAGTTTGAATTATTGAAATATTTCTAATTTCTCTATTACCATCGACCTCTTTTGAGAACTCAGCAAATGAATCACTCGAATAGAGTGTTTCCGCAGATTGCATTGCTTCAGTCATAGTTCCAGCGCTTGTAAATGCGTAATGAGTATAATAATTTACACTTCCGCCCATTTGTGCTCTTAAACCATAACTTCCGGCAACATTTCCAGCTTCTTCTTGTGCTTTGGTTACTTTTGAGTATGCCTTAGCATAAGAAGCTGCATCGTCAACTTTCATTCTATAGATTGTATAAACCTGATTATTTTCTGGATCATAATTTCCACCACTTATAAGCTTCATGTTTAAAGATTGCTCAACAGGTTCAATTAAACTCGCTGTTTGTGCCAAATGAGCTTGAAATATTGGATCAGCAAATGACTCTGTTCCTTTACCAAGACTTTCAGCATCCTCATAGTTTAAAACAACGATATGAGTAGCATCATCATAACCATTGAAAACATATTGATGTAAATTTACAACTGCTGGAAATGATTTGCCCCAATCAGAATCCATTAATTCATCTAAGGCCTTAACATACTCTGATGGATTTGAAACATTAAAAGAATAAGTCGCTATATACCCTGCAGCGAACACTGACTGCGTACTAACAAAAAATAAAGCTAAAAAACTATAAATAAATTTTTTCATAAATCTCTCCTATTAATAATTAATAATTAATAATATAGCAAAGTTTTTCAGAAGAAATTTAATAATTATGTATATTTTCTAATTATAAAATTGGTGCGGTACGCCGGTCTCGAACCGGCGGCCTTCTGCTTGGCAAGCAGACGCTCTACCAACTGAGCTAGTACCGCATTGGGGAGTTAATATACTCTTTTAAATCACTGCTTTCAACAGATTAGATTTAGATATCACTGAATTGATATTTCTTGAATGTCTTTGAATTTACCAGTCATATCTCTCTTTGAAATAATGAAAGATGTTGGTTCAATATGAAGAGGGATAGCTATTTCTATTTTAGCTGAACTAACTGGTCCGCCCATATATAGTCTATCCTCATATCCTATATGCTGATAATTAGCGTAAAAGGGATTGCCGATACCTAACGTATAAATAAATTTCCCATCCTTGCCAAAAACTTTAACCGCGTAGGTGTCTTCATCAGTTAAAAATTTAACCTTTTTAAGGGTTCTTTCTTTAGGTTTGTCTATTGTAATTTTATCTAATGAAAAACTTTCAGGCGATCCGTTAAAAACGACAATGTATGAGTCATTGAAAGGATTAGCATGAATCTTGTTCAGTTGTTTTGTTTCTTTTATATCATCAGAATGAATAAAAAATGGAAAGGCAAATACTATCGTTAGTAATAATTTTTTAATCATGTTTACCATCTCTCCCAATTAATGCCCCAAGTACCGCCCATTGGACCTGTTACATATCCATAGTCATATTGAGTTCTGTCAGAAGGATTATATCCCCATTGGTCAGACTCATAATCGTACCAATAAAAATCTGAGTTAAATAAGCCTTCATAAAAGTCATCAATATCTGTCACATCGTCAGGAGCTGAAACTGTTCCTGTTAAATCATCTACTCTCCATGTATAGACTTTTACAGAATTATCAGAAGGTCTATCAAAAGTAACTTGGGTTTGATTTTCTAGAGTAGAATCTTCTACCCCATCAACATACCACTTCAGGCTTAATTTTGACGAATCATATTCAACATCAATATCAATATCAAAACCGGTTCTTGTTCCATCAGTATCTGAAGTGAATCCAACATCATCTCCGTAAACAAAGCCTTGATTATGTATTGAACCTATTGCAAATCCCTCAACATTTACCTCTCCATATTGGTCAGTATTAACTTCCATAATCGTTAAAAATTTAGGTCTATAGTTATCAAATTCACCATAGTAATTTCCTTCAAATAATCCTACTTGATTGCACTCGGGATTTCTTCCAGTTCTGTTTCCGTTAGCATCGTAAACATTATATAAACAGTCACATGTTTCAGGATTTGGTTCATCTTCATATAATCCTATTGATCCATCAGACCAGTTATAACAAACCTTAAAATTTTTGCCTGCAACATTTGTTAAATCACTAATATGATGCTTCCATTTAACCATAGAAGGATCAGATTGAGTGGTAGTATTAACATTTCTGTCAGCCCAGAAACTTACATCTCTATCATCATCTGTTAAATATTCATCTCCCATTTCACCATGAGCATGACCAAGCTCATGCATTAAGACATATTCTGTTCTAGGGCCTATTGGTTGAATATTTGTGTTACCGAGATTTACTCCTCTTCCATCTATTGTTGTTAAGACAGAGATTAAATCATTATCCTCAAAAAGGTCATCAAAAACAGATGTATTTATATCATTGGAACCAATACAGTAAACATCTTCATCCCAGTCATAACACCCAGTTTCAATTGATGCTAATGATGTACCATCTGGATTAACTGGTTCTGCTACAACAATATCAAAATAACCTGTAAAAAATTCAGAAACATCTGACTCACTTAGGCCATTTATTGATCGCAACAAAGCATCTCTAAAATTATCTGTATCTGAGGTCGTTCCATCATTTGGATCTTTATTTAAGGAGTCAGCTACAAATAAATAATCAGTCCTTCCAAATGAAGATCCTCCGCCAACAAGATAATAAACATAATAGTCTTTATTTGTTGTTGATCCAGAATCAAATCCATCACTTTTATCATCATCCATAGCAACTGTAACAATTTGTTTATCTGCAATAAACCAAGTAGTAAATACATCAGAATTTGTTAAGTTGCCATCAGAGATTATTATTTCAGCTGGAAAGTATCCTGCATTAGAAAGAGATGTTAAATCTAAAGTAATCTCACCAGTTCCTTCTCCAGAAGATTGAAATGTAGTTGGTACAGAATTTTGATTTACAGATGCTGAAAAAACTAAATCTATTTCTTCATTATCAATATCAGAAAATGTAACAGTAAAACTCGGATTTGATTCAAAAAGTAAATTATTTTTATCCAAGTTAGCTGTTGATGTTATGAAGATTTCAGGACTATCATTCACAGCATTTACCGTTATAGTTACAGTACTACTTCTAGTGATATTTTTTTCAACAGCAGTTACTGAATATGTAAATTGATCTTGCCCAAAATAATTTGGATTTGGTGAGTATGTTATTGCAGCATTTTGTGAAAAAGTTAGTGCTCCATTAGAAGTTGAGTTTGTAAGAGAATACTCAAAAGTTACTGACTCATTTGCAGTAGCTGCAACAGATCCAGAATAAGTAGAATCCTCATCTGTAGAAAAAGAATTTTGTGCCAAAGTTAAAGCAAACGGAACCGCTGGCGCTCCTCCACCTCCGCCACCACCGCATGATGAAATTAATAATAAACAAATGAAAAATTTAATATACTGCATATGATTATTATATAAAAAAAGAGGGTCTAAACCCTCTTTTTTTTGAGTTTCATAAATATTTAGAACTTATATCTAAATCCAAGTCTATGAATTGGGCCGTGGTCTTGTGATAAAAATAACATTTCTTCATATCTCGCATACAGCCTTGTTGGTTCATCATTGACATTTTGAACTTCATAAAAAACAACAGCATCTTCTGCGATATTTAATGCCAAAGAGAGATCCCATTGATTTCTTTCTTCAACGTAAAGCGGTTGATCATAGTTTCCAAAGCCAGCAACAGTTTCACCTCTAGTATTAAGTGCAACTCTTGCAGTAACAAAAGAATCTTCATAGAAGAATGAAAAGTTACTTGAATCACCTAGTCCAGGAAGAATAAATTGACGAGTAGTATCATCTCTATCGATATCTACATCACCACCTGAAACAAAAGTAGCATTAATCTGAGTACCAAAACCAGAATCTCCGAAAAGATGCTGTAATACAACTTCAAAACCATCAACAGATCCGGACTCTAAATTTAAAGGTCTCATGATTTCAAATATTGCTAGAGGGTCTGCGCTGGTTCCATCTACATAACCAGGCTCACATCTCCACCAGCCACCATAATCACACTGACCCCATGGGAATCCATTAGAAACATCAACACCGTTGGACATTGCTACAGCAACCCAACCCATATGTTGATATATATTCATCCAACTTTGTGACCATAATGCTTGTTGAGATACGCAATGACCTGTGCCTCCCTCACCAGGGAAACCTGTTTGAGGTCTTCCTGCTTGATCCCACTCCTGAACACATGATTGAGCAAAAGCTCCAATTTCACCTGTTGCTGGATTGGTTAGGCCACTTATAGTTCCTGTAGATACATCAGAGCTAATAAAATTATCTATATCCTTTCTAAAGTAATTTATAGATAAGTAACTACCTTCATCATAATAATACTCATAAGCAAGATCTATATTCTCTGATTCAAGTGGTTCAAGATTTGGATTACCGCCAGAAGCAGTTGGAATTAAATAGTCTCTGTTTCCAAACTGAAATGAACTTCTAAGGTCTTGTAATGACGGGCGTCCCATTGATTTACCATAACTAAACCTTAAAACAGTGTCTTCATTCATCTCGTATGCCATGGCTAACTGAGGAAGAATAATATCATTGCTGCCAGATCTAGCAGCTGGCACTTCGCCACCACTAGGATATATAAGCCCATTAACCATATCCCATCTTATTACAGAAGGAGTTGCTTCAAGTGCAGTTGAAGTTGTATCAGATTCCTCATAACGAACACCAGCAACAACATTAAGAGGTCTATCATTTACAACAAATTCCATATTAACCTGAACAAATATTGCATCTAATGATTCTTCAATCTGATCATTAATATCAATTGGTCCAGCGGAAATTGCACCAAAAAGGTTTTCCCACTCGCTTAAAGCTAAAGCTTTATCCAAATCAAAATAATAAGAGGTTGGTAAATTGTCAGGCAGGAATGCATTCATGAAACCATGAGTGGAAGTCTTGTTAAATATTGCTGAATTTGCTGCTGTTCCAGGAGTAGCATTATTAATTTGCTCCATTCTAATGTCGGTAAAGACTGAGTCAGCTCTTGAAATACCAAATTCAACAGACTTTATTGAATCACTTATTGCGCCATCTAGATTTTCCCATTTACCTTTAATTTGTAACTGCTCCATTTGATTGTCCTTAAATGCATCTCTGAAATATAGAGAGCCATAAGTGTAATCATCGTCGTCAAATGGCCTATCGTAAGCAAAGGTATTTATTCCTGATTTACCACCGTTGAAATGAGAAATGGTCGCATTTGCTGGAGCAACAAAACCTAATTCATTAGGAAGTTCAGTACCTTCCTTTTCAGCTGATGAATCATGATAGTCAAAAACAAAAGAAAGAGTATCAGAATAATCCCATTCTAAATTTAATCCTACAGAAGCATTTTCATTTACTGTATCACCCCACAATAATTGATGATCATATCCTCTATCACCAACTACGACATCAGTGTATACGCCATTTTCATTTATTGTTCCTTGAGTAGTAGTCCAGCCACCAAGCCATGATCCAAACATCTGACCAACTGAGCTAAACTCTACTTTTGAGTATGTGTAATCTAATGTTCCCATTAAATTATCTGAAAATGCATATTGAAAAGTTACTTGGGCATTTGTTCTTTCTCTATCATTTTCTTTTATTTGATATGCTGATGGTTCTTGATAAAAAGTCTTGCCGTCTGTTCTTTGATTGCCGTTTGTAATACCAGTCGCATTTTTATCAACTCTAGAATATCCCTCAACAGCAGCTAAGTCCTCAACCGTAATCCAGTTAGATTCTCTTGTACCTTCTTCAATATTATTTCTATCTTGAAAAGAGCCGGATACTGCGAAACCAAATTTTCCAAAATTTGAACTATGAACAAAGTTAAATTCAGGTTTTGTTCCATCCTCACTAGTTGAATCCTTTAATAAATCTACAGAGAAAGAATTTATTGAACCATTTATTGATAAAGGTTTGGTTGTAACCATATTAATTGTTGATCCTATTCCTCCAGATGGAAACGAACTATTAGTTGACTTATAAACTTCTACTGCAGATATACCATGTGATGATATATCACCAAAATTAAAAGATCTTCCACCGCCCCATTGACCAGGAACAGTTGGCATTTGACGACCATTAAGAGTAACTAAGTTTAGTTCTGGACCAAATCCTCTAACAGCTACTCTCTCACCCTCAACATTACTTCTATCAATACCTATACCAACAACTCTTGCTAGTGATTCGGCTAAGTTATTATCAGGAAATTTACCAAAATCTTCAGCTGTAATGGCATCAACAACTCCAACATTATTACGTTTAATGTCAATTGCGCTTATTAAACTTTTCTTAATTCCAGTAACAACAACTTCCTCAACTTCATCCTCATTTTCGTTGTCTTGAGCGACAACAAAAATAGATAAAGGAATCATTAATATAAATGATAATAAATACTTTTTCACGATAATCCCCCCCAGGCATGCATTTGTGTATAGTTATTAAACGAATTTGGGTGCTTTATGTCAACAAAAAAGGCATATTATAAATATATATTTTTATCCATTTGGCTAGAAAATTTTTAGGATTCTATAAATTTAAGAGTTTCTTCACCAAACTCAGACCACCACTCCATTCCCATAAGGTGAATCTTCTCTAAATTTTCCTCTGAATCGTCATCTAAAAATCTATTCACTGGTCCTAATGGAGAGTTTATTCTCATATAATTTTCTTCAAAAAAACTATCAGATATTTGATTATGTATTTCTGAATCTAGAATCATTCCAATAATATCATTTCTTAACCATCCAACTCCTCCCCAATTTGTTGAATTTACTCCATCTATCTTTGTTTTATTTTGACCAGAGCCCATACTGAGTATTTTTATATTATTTGTTTCTAATATTTTTTTAGAATAAGCATAGCCAATTAAGGTTGGATTATTAGAAATAATACTTCCATCAATCATCCAT
>SHBF01000030.1 GCA_004212975.1 SAR86 cluster bacterium | reverse complement strand
TACTTTCAAAAAGGTGTTGCAAACGGCTTAGCTTTTTCAGTAAGACCAAATAAACCAATACCTTCGTCTTTGAAAAATATTTATAAAGAAATTGAAAATGATGTTGGTAAATCTAAAAATCGTGACGGTTGTTTAAAAAGCTGGGCAAGACAAGGCGTACTTTTAATGAACTCATCTTTGACTGTTGAAGAATCAAAACCTGGCTCACATTCTAATATTGGTTGGGATAATTTTATTAGAGAAACTTTAAAAGTTTTGCAAAAAAAAAGAAATATAGTTTTTATTTTATGGGGGAATCACGCAAAAAAATATTTAAAATTTATTGATAGTAAACATAACTTAATTCTAATGTCTGCACACCCATCACCATTATCTGCATATAGGGGTTTTTTTGGTTCAAAACATTTTTCAAAATGTAATAAATATTTAGAAAAACATAATTTAGATAAAATTATTTGGTAATTTTATAAAATTGAAATAATTCCAGAACTTTTCTTCACTTCTTCAATATCATCTTTTTTTACAATTCCATTAAAGACTTTTTTATCATCTAAATTAATAATTTTTCCAATAGATTTAATAAGATCATTTTCAACAAAATCATTATTAACTATAAAAGTACAAAATTTTCTTCTATCAATACCTAAATATTTCATCCTAGCAACAATCTCCTGCCCTCTGAAGCATCCTTTTTCAAAAGAGACCCTCTGCTTATCATAATTTATTTCTAGCGGTCTAAACTTACCAGAATCAGATTTATCAAGATGTAAAATACCCAATATTTTGTTGGCAGCATTCCACATATCTAAATTAATAGAATTTTTGTTCTTATAATTTGACTTTTTAAGGTATAAGCTCAATTCAAACTCATCATTTGAGTAGTAATAATTATTTGAATCGCCTTTATTATAAATTTCCCCAATAATCTTATGATCACAAATATCAAAGTTAACAGATCCAAATTTTGCAAAGATCTCTAACTCACTTGTAAAAATACTAATCAAATCTTTTTGAATTATAATAAAAAAGTCATTATCTTGCCTTAAGACAATAAAATCAGCCATAATCTGACCCTTGTGATCACATATGCAAGACAATTGAGACGCGCCATTATTTAGTAGACTTATGTCAGATGTTAGCTGCCCTTGAAGGAAATCTTCAACTTTATTGAGCTCCCCTAAAACTTTGATAGCTTTTAAGTCACTTATTTCAAGCGATCCTGGGATTATAAGGTTATTATCAGTGTCTATTTTCAAGTAAAATTATGAAATAAAACTTTATTTTAACCAATGAGCAACGAAATAAACAGAATTAGGTGGAAATGCAGAAGAGGAATGAGAGAAATCGACTTGCTTTTAAGAGAGTTTTCAAAAAATTCTATAAAAAATCTTAGTAATAAGGATTTATGTATATTTGATGAAATATTAGATTATGATGATCAAAAGCTATATGACTTTATTTTTAAGAACCAACCAATAGGCAATAAAGATCACGAAAGTTTTATTATTAAAAATTTAAAAACTTTTACGGAACAAGGAAACTTTTAGACAATTTACTTGTCAAAAAAATAGGAAACATATTTATATGAAAGAAAATTCACGTGATATTGATTCCGAATTAATAAATAAGGCAAAAAAAGGTAATCATGGAGCATTTAATATTCTGATGAACAAGTATTATCCAAGGGTTTATGCTTCTATTTTTTCTTTTATCAAATCAAAAGAGGACTCTGAAGATTTGTCGCAACAAACTTTCATCAAAGTTTGGCAACAACTTGACACATTTAGAGGAGATAGTGCTTTTTTCACATGGGTTTACAGAATAGCCATTAATCTAGCCAAAAACTTTGTTACTAGCTCAGGATTTAAAAAACAAAAAATAAATACTTCAATTCAAGAGGCAGAAATAGACATTAGTTCTTTTGATGATATTGAATCAGCTATAATTCATAATGAATCACTTGAGGAGATAAGTTTTTTTATAGATTCATTGCCTGAATCACTAAAGACGGCATTTGTATTAAGAGAATCAGAGGGAAAGAGCTATGAAGATATTGCTGCAATTACCCAAACACCTATTGGAACAGTTCGCTCTAGAATTTTTAGAGCTAGAGAATCAATAGTTGATTTTATAGAGAGTGAAATAACTAATAGCAATGAATAAAATCAAAGAAAAAATTTCTGCAATGTATGATGGAGAACTAAATAGCTCTGAAATTGATGAATTGATTGAAATTGTTAACAACAATAAAGATATGCAAAAGCAATTATCTTTATACAGTCTAATAAATGTTGCTGTTAATCAAGGATCTAGTAAATTGAAACCAAAAATTGTTCATAAAGATTCATTTATGAGCATTTTCTCTAATGTTTGGCTTTCTAATGGGCTTACTGCTGCAGCAACAGTTCTTCTAACTCTTACTTTTGTTAATTATTCAGATTTCTCCAGATTGAATGAAAATATCGAATCGACAAATCAAATATCTTCTGCAATAAATAGTAAAGAAGCTCAATTAATTGCTCAAAGATCTGAGGAATACATAACTGATCATGTTATGAAAGTTTTAAATGATCCAAATTATATGAACTCATCAAGCCGAATTGATTTAAGAAATGTTGGATTCAATCTTAATTCGAGTGATGACTTCTCATATACAAAAGGAAAAGAAAAATTTCAGTTACGTATTGAAAATAAAGATTTTGGTCTTAAAAAAGTGAGATATTGGAAACATGGAAACAAAATGATTTATCTCGTCCCACTTGAAAATGGAAAAGTAGTAACACTATATGGCAATATATCTGTAACATCAGCTTTAGAAATTGCAAAATCATTAGATAGATAACACCTGTAAACTTATGAAAACATTAATAAAAAGCTTTTTAATCATTATTTTTACATCTTCTACAAGTCTTTTTGCTCAGCTTCCAGACAATATTTCAGAATTAGTTGATCAATCTGCACCTGCAGTTGTTAATATCACAGCAAAGAAAGAGATTTCGCAAAGATCTTCTTTTGGTTACGGTGGCATACCTGATGAAATGCTTGAGAGATTTGGGATTCCTAGAGATTTTCGTGAGATGCCGCAACAAAGAAGAGAATCAGTTTCATTTGGGTCTGGATTTATTCTTAAAAGTAACTATATTCTTACCAATTTTCATGTTGTTGAAGATGCAACCGAAGTTGTTGTTTCCCTTTCAGATAGGCGTGAATACAAAGCGGAGGTTGTTGGCGTTGATCCATTGTCAGACCTTGCTGTACTGCAGGTAGATGGCAAAGATTTACCTTATGTGAATGTAGGCAATAGTGATAAATTAAATGTTGGCGATTGGGTAATAGCTATTGGATCACCATTTAGCTTTGATTTTTCAGTTACGGCTGGAATTGTAAGCGCTAAGGGAAGAAGTATTCAAAATAATAATATTGGTAATTATGTACCATTTCTCCAAACCGATGTTGCTATAAATCCAGGAAATTCTGGTGGACCGCTTTTTAACCTTGATGGAGATGTTGTGGGCATCAACTCTCAAATATACTCAAGGAGTGGTGGATATCAAGGTTTAGCATTTGCAATTCCTATAAATGTTGCCTTGGATGTAGCAGACCAGATCATTAATAATGGTGAAGTATCAAGGGGCTACTTAGGAGTAAGAATGAGCGAAGTTGATAGTGATTTAGCAGATGCTTTAGGCATGAATAAGCCTTATGGAGCGCTTATTAACGATGTGGAAGAGGGTGAGTCAGCTGACAATGCAGGATTGGTTCCTGGAGATGTAATAATTGAATTTGACAGTAAAGAAATTAAGTTCAGCTCTGATCTTCCGCATGTTGTGGGTCAGATTAAGCCTGATTCTCTTGCAAAAGCAAAAGTTATTAGAGATGGAAAAGAAATAACTTTAGATTTTGTATTAGGCGAACTCCCAATAACTAGTGAGCAATTTATTCCAGCTAAAACACAACAATCATCAGACCCTCTTGGATTAAAAGTTGCTGATATTGATAGAGACAATCCTTCAATGACAAATATGCCAGATGGTGTGATAGTGTCAAGATTAAATCCTAACTCAGCAGCATCAGGAAAAGTTAATCGAGGAGATGTAATCACAATGATCCAATATAAAGGGCAAAAATATATGGTTTATGATGTAGATTCATTTAATCAAGCGCTGAGTAATTTTTCTTCTAATAATAAAATAGCTATTCATCTAATAAGAAATGGCACTAGACTAATTCGTTCAGTAACACTTAATTAATAAATATTATTCTTTACTTATTTTTGCAGTTTGCTTGTAAAATAGCTGCAAATTATGAAGAACATAAGAAATTTTTCGGTTATAGCACATATCGATCATGGTAAATCGACACTGTCTGATAGATTAATTGAGGTTTGTGGAGGACTTTCATCAAGAGAAATGGCCGACCAAATCCTTGATTCAATGGACATTGAAAGAGAGCGTGGAATAACGATTAAAGCTCAAGCAGTGTCTCTGACATATAAAAAAGATGGCGAGGAATATCTTTTAAATTTTATTGATACCCCAGGACATGTTGATTTTTCTTATGAAGTTTCAAGATCACTATCTGCATGTGAAGGTGCTCTTTTGATTGTTGATGGATCACAAGGCGTTGAGGCTCAGACACTAGCTAATTGTTACACGGCTGTTGAAGAAGGACTAGAAGTTGTTCCAGTTATTAATAAAATTGATTTACCTCAAGCTGAGCCAGAAAGAGTGAAATTAGAGATTGAAGAAATGGTTGGTATCAATGCTTCTGAGGCACCTTTGGTTAGCGCAAAAACTGGTGTTGGAATAGATGATTTATTAGAAAAATTGGTAGATGAGATTCCAGGTCCTGAAGGCAATCCCAATGCAAAACTACAAGCGTTGATAGTCGATTCTTGGTTTGACTCATATTTAGGAGTAGTTTCACTGATAAGAATTAAGAATGGAACTATTAAAAAAGGTCAAAAATTCCAAATTCACTCAAATGGTCAATCACACATCGTTGATGATATTGGAATTTTTTCTCCTAAAAAGGTATCAAAAAAAGAACTTTCTGCAGGTGAAGTAGGATATCTAGTTGCTGGAATAAAAGATATTAAGGGAGCTCCAGTTGGTGATACCTTAATCGATTTCAATGATGAGTATACTAATGCTTTACCGGGCTTTAAGAAAGTAAATCCAAAAGTTTTTGCATCTTTATTCACGCTTAACTCAGATGATTATGAAAAATTTAGAGATGCTTTATCAAAATTAGTATTAAATGATAGTTCTTTAATATATGAGCCTGAGGTTTCAGACGCATTAGGTTTTGGTTTTAGATGCGGTTTTCTAGGCACACTCCATATGGAGGTTGTTCGAGAGAGACTTGAGAGAGAATATGATCTTGATTTAATATCAACAGCACCTTCAGTGGAGTATGAGGTATTAAAAACTGATGGAGAGATTTTAAAGTGCGATAACCCCTCTCAACTGCCAACTCCTAACGAAATAGATGAGATTAGGGAGCCTATAGTTAATATCACGATTATTTCTCCAAATGAACATGTTGGAAATATTATTACATTATGCACCTCAAAGAGAGGCACTCAAAAAGATATGAAATATTTTGGTAATCAGGTTTCAATTATCTTTGAAATGCCATTATCTTCAGTAATTATTGACTTTTTTGATCAAATTAAGTCTTCGACCAAAGGTTTTGCTTCAATAGAATACTCTCTAATAGGCTTTCAAAAGTCAGATTTAACCAAGATCGATGTTCTAATAAATAATAATAAGATCGATGCGTTATCAATGATTGTACATAAATCATTTTCTACATCAAAAGCCAGAGAAATAGCAAAGAATCTTCAAAAATTAATTCCAAGACAAATGTTTGATGTTCCTATACAGGTAGCGCTTGGTGCTAAAATTATATCTAGAGAGACAGTGAAAGCTTTCAGAAAAAACGTAACTGCTAAGCTTTATGGTGGTGATGTTACCAGGAAAATGAAATTGTTAGAAAAACAAAAACAAGGCAAAAAGAAAATGAAACAACTTGGCAAAGTATCAATACCTCAAGACGCTTTTTTAAATTATTTTAACTCGGAGCAATAAATGTTAACTGATCCACTATTTATTTTAGGATTTATAGGCATGGCCGTTTGCCTTTTCAGTTGGATAAAATTCAATATTGAAAGAAAAGAAGTAGAGCCTTTTGTTGTAAGGTATATTTCATCTATTACTCTTATATCTGGTTTAGCTTTATTACTGAGTATTTTTTATAACTCAGGTGACTTGGGTATTGTTTTACTTTTTGGATCCTTAATATCCTTAATAGTAATAATAATTGGTTATTTTTTAAAAAATAAAGAAATTGTTTCAACCTCAAGAGGCTACTTCATTCCAATATTTCTGATTTTCATTTTAAGAACTTTCTTATATGAGCCATATCAAATTCCATCCGGATCAATGGAACCTCAGTTAAAGAAGGGAGATTTTTTATTAGTAAATAAATTTGCATATGGTCTTAAGGTGCAAAGAATAGGCATGCCAAAATTTTTTGCTAAAGATCCTCAATATGGAGACGCAGTTGTAATTATTCCAAAACACAATCCTGTTCCATATATTAAAAGACTAATTGGAATGCCTGGAGATGTAGTAAGAATTATTAACAAGCAAATATACATAAATGGAGAGGCTTTAGATAGAAAATTTATTGAATCTGAAGAAATTATCTTAAAAAAAAGATATAGACTTAGTAATGGAACTATTGAAACCAGAGAATCAGAAGCTATCGGGGACTTGTATTCAGAAAATATTGGAAAAGCAAGCTATGTTATTAGAAATACAAGAGGACAAAATAATCAGTTCCCGCAAGAATGGACTGTACCTGAAGGCCATTATTTTGTAATGGGCGATAATCGAGATAATTCTAATGACAGCACTAAAGATGTTGGATTTGTTCCAAGAGAAAATTTCTTTGGCAGGGCAGATTACCTATGGATGACTTGGGAGTGTTGGTTTTGCCTACCATCATTTGAGAAAGCTGGGAAAATTAACTAATGTCATTAAAAGATCTTCAGAAAAGCATCGATTACGAATTTAAAGACATTAATCTATTAAAGTTAGCTTTAACTCATAAAAGCTTCAATAATAAAAGTAATAATGAGAGACTAGAATATCTAGGTGATTCAATTCTAAATTCGTCTATATCGAAGTATCTTTTTTTAAAGTTTCCTAATGAAAGAGAGGGATTATTGACAAGAATGAGATCATTTATTGTCAAAGGAGAAACTCTTTCAAAAAAAGCATCTGAATTAAATTTAGTTCAATATATTGAAATATCTAAAGGCACTGCAAATTTATCAGTTAGCAGAAAATTCTCAATTTTAGAAGGATCAATTGAATCTATTATTGGAGCAGTATTTCTTGATAGCAATTGGGATAGTGTAGATAACTTTATCCTAAAATTATTTTCTAAGGAGCTTTCAATTATTGAAGCAGATCAAGAGTTTAGAGATTCTAAAACAGAACTGCAGGAACTGCTTCAATCAAAAAAGTTAAAACTCCCTATATACATAACAAGCGAATCTAATATCGGCTTTGATTGCAGACTCGAATTACCTGAAGGCCTATTTGAGGCTTCTGGTAATTCTAAAAGGCAGGCTGAGATCGCAGCTGCTAAGGAAGCCTTATCACATCTTAAAAAGAATAATGCCTAAAGAATATTGTGGTTATATTTCAATTATAGGTAAGCCTAATGTTGGTAAATCTACAATTCTCAATGCAATTTTAGAAAAAAAAGTGTCTATCACTTCTAGAAAATCGCAAACTACAAGAAATAATATTCTTGGAGTTAAAACCCATAAAAATAAACAGATGATTTTTATTGATACTCCTGGAATGCATATCAAGTCAGAAAAGACTATGAATAAAATACTAAATAGATCAGCGCAAAGTATCATTGAGGATTCAGATTTAGTTCTTTTTATCATTCAAAGACTAAGTTTTGACAAAAATGATGAATTAATTATTAAAAAGTTGAAAGATACAAATCAAAAAGTTTTTTGCGTGATAAATAAAATCGATCAAGTTGAAAATAAAAATAAATTGCTACCATTTCTAGAGATGATTGCTTCAATTCATACGTTTCAAGAAATTATGTTGGTCTCTGCAAAGACAAAAGATGGCATAGATCAGCTTATATCCATCATTAAAGAAAATATTCCACAAAATCCTCATATCTATTCAGATGATTTAATTTTTCATAAAAATGATCAAAAATTTGTTTTTTCTGAGCTAATAAGAGAAAAAATTATCAGAAAGCTTGGTGATGAACTTCCACATGATACTTTTGTTGAAATAGAAAAAATTGATGACAAAAATGATCTAACTGAAATTTATGCAACTATATATGTAAATAGAAACTCACAAAAACAAATTGTAATTGGCTCTGGTGGAGAAGTGCTCAAACAAATTGGTAAGCAGGCAAGGTCTGATATAGAAAAACTTACTAATAGAAAAGTTTTTCTTAAAACTTGGGTAAAGGTTAAAAAGAACTGGAACACAGACTCAGGTTTTATTCAAAGCCTCGGAGTTGGAGGCAATTATGAGTCAAAGTAACAATGATAATTGTTTCCTTTTACATCAAAGATCTTATGGTGAAACAAGTATTATCGCAGATGTTTTTACTCAAAAAAGTGGCAAGATATCTTTTATTGCTAAAGGCGCAAAAAAACCAAAATCTAAATTTTTTGGTTATTTAGTACCATTTCAAAATTTAAAAATAACTTACTCGGGAAGATCTGAATTAAAAACACTTACAAGTATTGATAGGGATTTAGCAAGTAACTCTAATACTTTCTCAAAGGTGAGCTATAGTCTGCTTTATATAAATGAACTTCTTATGAAACTTCTTCCAAAAGATGCTAAACATGAAGAATTGTTTGTTTTATATGACGAATTTCTAAGAAAAATTAATAAAAATAATAATCTTGAGATTTCTCTTAGACATTTTGAGCTAGATTTACTTGATATGCTTGGATATGGATTTGATTATGACTCAGAAATCGATTCAAATGAACCAATTGAGGCAGAGTTATCATATGTATTTGTATCTGAGAGAGGATTTAGGAAATCAAATAACTCAAGCTTCAAGGGCAAAGACATTTTGAGTATTAAAAAACGAAAGCTTGAAGATGTTCCTTTAAAATATCTTAAAGAAATCACAACTAAAGCAATAGGTATTTGCCTCGAAGGAAAAGATCTGGCTAGTCGAAAAATCTTTAAATCAATAAAAAAATGATATTTGGAATTGGGACAGACATAGTAGAAATCAAGAGAATTGAGACCATGACTTCACTAGACAAGTTCGCATCCAAGATACTAAGTCAAAATGAAAAAGAATTTTATGATTCTTTAACAAATCAAAAACAAATTAAATATATTTCAAAACAATTTGCAGCTAAAGAAGCAATTGCAAAAGCAATTGGAACAGGCATTCGAAATGATACTCATTTTAAAAATATTGAAGTACTTAGAGATAAAAATGGAGCTCCAATTTTTAATGCACTCAACAGACTTGAGAAAATTATTAGTGACTTGGGTATAACTAAAACACATGTTAGTCTTGCAGATGAAAGAGATTATGCAATTGCTATTGCGGTATTAGAAAAATGAATAATATTATTTTATTAGGGCCTCCTGGAGCAGGTAAAGGTACTCAAGCAGATTTGATATGCGATTTGTGTGAAATTCCAAAAATCAGTACTGGCGATATGCTAAGAGAGGCTGTTGCATCAGGCAGTAACTTAGGTGCAAGGGTTTCAGAGATTCTTGATTCTGGTGGCTTAGTCTCTGATGATATTATTGGCTCTTTAATTCAAGAAAGGCTTCTAAAACCAGATTGTGAAAATGGTTCTCTGTTTGACGGCGTTCCAAGAACAATAGGACAAGCTGAGCAGCTTTCTGACATGAAAATTAACTTTACACATGTAATTGAAATTTTTGTAGAGGATGAAGTCATTG
>SHBF01000003.1 GCA_004212975.1 SAR86 cluster bacterium | reverse complement strand
GATTTGATCTATTAGATCCAAGTCTGTTGTCAAACATACATGTTCCAAATCCTGTAAGGACTGCTCCAGGAAGCGCACATAAAAGTGCCCCACCCCTAGGATCTGTTGCATCAGCAAGGGCCGTTTCACCATCATTAGATGCATGCCAACTTTGACCAACACCTCTTCCTGGTAAATCAAGTTGGAACCAGCCATAAGCACTTGTATTTCTTAATGCGTTTACATAAAAAGGATCGTCCTCTGAAAGGTATCTTCTGTAATCTTGGCTATACCACCGCTCATCCTCACTTGCTTTAATTCGACCTCGATCTCTGTAACTAGCAAATAATGAAATATTTGTTGCTCCGCCATTTAGAGAAGTACCGAATTTATAACTTAAATCTGTATTTGTTGCATCAAAATGTTCATAACCAGTTACTCTTACAGATAGACTTGATCCCTCATAATCTGTTTGAAGAACATTATTTACCACACCAGCAACAGCATCAGCACCATAAATAGCTGAAGCGCCATCTCTTAAAATTTCTAATCTATCTAAACCATTTGTTGGAATTAGATTTGTGTTAACTGTAACTGTTGGGACAAAGTCACCACCAATGAACTCGGTTTGATATCCAGCATTGTTCACCATTCTTCGTCCATTTAGAAGTGTTAATGTATTACCAACACCCATATTTCTTAAGTTGTATGCACCTGAGTCACCCCTACTGGCATTAACACCACCTGAGGCTTGCTCCTGCTCATTAAAAAAGTTAAGGCCTTGCTCAACTAGATTTTCAACCAACTCATCACCATCACTTACGCCCAAAGCTTCGATGTCATCTGCGGATAGCACAGTCACAGGAAGCGCATCAGTTATAGAAGCTCCTTTGATCTGAGAACCAACGACTACAACCTCTTCTACATCTGAATTAGATGTATCCTGTGCAATTACTGCAACAGGTATAAGTAATGCTAAAGAAAAAATATATTTTAAGTTTTTCATAGTATCCCCTTTAAAAAACGCGTTTTGAAAGAATATTATAGGCATTTGCTACTTTATCTGTCTACTATAGTTAATATTATTTAGATATAAAAAAAATTAATATTTATTCACGAAAGTTTATCTAAAAGCTTATTTATCCTCTCTATAGCTCTATTTTTTGTAAAAATACTCAAAGTTAGCCCTAATCCGGGCGATTTTGTTGAACCTGTTAATGAAATTCTAATTGGTTGATTTACTGCAGGCACACTAAGTTCATTTTTCAATTGATACTCTTTTAAAACGCTATCAATAACCTCTTGACTCCAATTATCTATTTTGTTTAGCAAATCTCTTAATTCAATTAGTATGTTTTTATCATTAATAAACTTTTCAATTGCTTTTTCGTCGTATTCTATAATATCTTTATAGTAAGGTATCAATGATTTTGCTATTCCTGAAAATGTATTATCACAAGTTCTCATAGCCTCAATTAGTTTGTTAGAATTTTCATGATCCTCAATATCAATATCCAATTGTTGTAAGAATGGTTGTAATTGTTCTTTAAAACTTTCAATGGACAAATTTGCAAGATGTTGTGAATTCAACCAATCTAACTTAGTAATATCAAAAATTGCTCCTGCTTTCTGGACATCTTTTATATTAAATTCTTTTATAAGATCATTCATATAAAAAACATCATTTTCACCCTGAGACCATCCTAGTCTGGCTAAAGTATTCAAGATGGCTGAATCAAGATATCCTTTGTCACGATATTCTTCTAAACTTGTAGCAGCATTTCTTTTAGATAGTCTTTTTTTATCAGTTCCAAGTACCAGAGGTAAATGAGCATACTCTAATTCTGGATAACCTAATGCATTTTGAATATGAATTTGTCTCGGAGTGTTACTTATATGATCTTCTCCTCTTATAACTGTAGTGACTTTTTGCTCGTAATCATCAACAACATTGCATAAATGATATGTTGGAGAGCCATCGCTTCTGAGCAATATTAGATCATCTAATTCATTGTTGTTAAATTTAATTTTTCCTCTTATTAAATCATTTACAACAATCTCACCGTCTTCAGGAGTTGCTAATCTTAAAACAGTCTTATTAGATCGTTCTAATCTAAGATTTCTACTTCTACCGTCATACATTGGTTTTTCCCCAGCTGCAATTTGTGCCTTCCTCATTTCTTCAAGTTCTTCATGAGAGCAATCACACCAATATGCGTTGCCAGACTGCAATATTTTTTCAGCAGCTTTCAAATATATCTCATTTCTTTCAGATTGATTGATTGGATCTTCATCAGGCTTAAGTCCAATAGATCTGAGATTATCAAGTATATTTTTTTCATATTCTTTAGTGGATCTTTCAGTATCAGTATCTTCAATCCTTATTAAAAATTTTCCATTATTTTGTTTTGCATACACATAATTAAATAATGCGGTCCTTACGCCTCCAATGTGGAGAGTGCCGGTTGGGCTTGGTGCAAATCTTGTAACGATAGCTTTCATTTAAAACTTCTCCATATTGTTTTATTAGAATATTTTTTTTCAATTTCACTAATTCTTTTTTCATGCTCTTTGAGATCTGATTTTGAGGCACTAATTGAAGGCAAGTCATCAATTTTGTTAATAATAAGATTTTCGGAGCCTTTATTTTGCTCAGATAAAGTGTTTCCATTTGATATAAATTCAAATTTACTTTGTCCACCAGTTAGCTGCATATAAACATCTGCCAAAATGTTTGCATCAAGTAAAGCACCATGAAATGTCCTATCATAACCAGATACGTTATATCTGCCTGCTAAAGCATCTAGTGAATTTCTTTGTCCTGGGAATTTATCTCTTGCAATCATTAATGAGTCTTCTACATCGCATATTTCTTCAATGAAAGGATAATTAGACGAGGCAAGCTGTAATTCATTATTTAAAAATCCAAGATCAAAAGGAGCATTGTGTATAACGAGAGTTGAGCCTTCAATAAAATTTATAAACTCTTCAGCAATTTCATCAAAAAAAGGTTTATCTTCTAGATCAGAATTAGTAATACCATGGACTTTTGATGCCTCTTCATCAATTAATCTTGAAGGATTTAAGTAACTGTGAAAATGTTCTTCTGATTTTTTTCGGTCATTTAAAAGAACAGCTCCAATTTCAATAACACGATGGCCTTGCTGTACCTCAAGCCCAGTAGTTTCAGTGTCTAAAACGATGTATTTTTTTGCCATCTTTATAAATTATCTATTCCTTTATTAGCAAGTGCGTCTGCTATTTCGTTTTTTTCATGACCAGAATGACCTTTTACCCAATTCCATTTTACATTGTGTTTGGTTGTTAATTTATCCAATTCAATCCAAAGATCTTTATTTTTAACATCTTTTTTTGATGCATTTTTCCAGTTATTTTTTTTCCAATTTTCTATCCAGGAAGTAATTCCATCCATTACATATTTAGAATCAGTAGTAATATTTACGTCGCAAGATTCTTTTAAGACACTTAAACCATGAATAGCAGCCTTTAACTCCATTTTATTATTAGTTGTATTTTTTTCACCACCAAAATATTCTTTTGAAATATTTTCATATTCAATAAGCACTCCCCATCCCCCATCTCCAGGATTTCCTCTGCACGCACCATCTGTATAAATATTTACTGTTTTCATAAATTTAAACTAGAATTTGCATATGTTAAGTGTAGAGCCGATAAAAGCATATACAGATAATTATATTTGGTTAGTATCAACTAATGAAGGGTCAATAGTTGTTGATCCAGGAGAATCAACAGAAATTCTTAATCTTATTGATACTAATGAGATTGATTTGAAAGGAGTTTTAATAACTCATCATCATTACGATCATACTAATGGGCTTCTTGATCTAACCAATAAGATGAATCTTGAAGTATATGGACCTGAAAAAATTGAAGGAATCAACAATATAGTTAATGAATCTGATAAGTTTTCGCTTATAGGTATTAATTTTGAGGTTATTGAGATTCCAGGTCATACCTTGGATCATCTTGCCTTTTACTCATCTAATAATGAAGATCCAATACTTTTTTGTGGAGATACTTTGTTTGCTGGTGGTTGCGGTCGTGTTTTTGAAGGTACATTTGAACAGATGTTTATGTCATTAAAGAAAATTTCAAAATATCCAAAAGAAACAAAAGTTTTTTGTGGTCATGAATACACTCTTTCAAATTTAAAATTTGCACTGGAAGTTGATAAAGATAATAAAGATCTTGAAAATGAATATAATAATATTGAAAAGTTAATTTCTTCAGATGTTCCCTCTTTACCAACTAATTTAAATAAAGAACTTAAATTAAATCCATTTTTAAGATGTCATGATATTGATATAAAAAATAAAGTTATTGAGAAATTCGATATCATAGATGATGAATTACAAATATTTACTGCTTTGAGAAAATGGAAAGACAATTTCTAAGGACATTCTTTTTGTTGTTTTTTCTTGTTGGATGTCAGCAAGTTGAAATTAATAAATTAGAAACAACTGCAAAAGAGAAAAATTTAGATTCTTTTGAAAATTCTGTTTATAACAATGATGAAGATAAAAATATCTGGACTTATATCCAAGATAATAACAACTCATACGATAATTTAGTAATTGATAATCAGATCTTGTCATATATGAATATGCACTTAAAAGATCTTGATAAATTTGAAGAGTACTTGAACGATTCATATTACTTTTTATATTTTGTTGTAAATGAATTAGAAAAAAATAATTTGCCAGTAGAATTAGCGATTCTTCCATATATAGAAAGTAACTATGATCCTTTTTCAATCTCATCATCAGGTGCTGTTGGTATTTGGCAATTTATGCCAAGAACAGGAAGGCTTTATGAGCTCAATAAGTCATGGTGGTATGAGGATAGACATGACCCATATAAATCAACTGAAGCAGCTGTTGGATATTTGAAATATTTGTATGAAAGATTTAACAAAGACATATATCTTACAATTGCTTCATATAATGCTGGTCCATCTCTAGTTGATAGAAGAATTAATCAAAACAAAAGACTTGGAGAGGATATAGATTTTTGGTCACTCAATCTTCCCTCTCAAACAAAAAATTATGTTCCTAAATATATAGCTCTAAGAGAATTAATTCTTAATTCAGAAAAATATGGCGTAAAGATGCCAAACATACCATATGATTCAGTTGTAGAAAAAGTAAATATCTCTGGTCAAGTAGAAATATTAGCCCTTAGTGAATTTCTAGATATCAAACCTGAGCTTTTGTATAAACTAAATGCTGGATACACCAAATGGGCATCCGCTCCAAAAGATGAAAGTATTTTTTATATTCCTAAAGATAAGTACTTCTTATTTACTAGTGAAACAAATCCCTTTAATAAAATTAATGATATCAATTG
The DNA here is from genome assembly GCA_004212975.1 of SAR86 cluster bacterium. Lineage (GTDB taxonomy): Bacteria > Pseudomonadota > Gammaproteobacteria > Magnimaribacterales > D2472 > SAR86A. The sequence continues at coordinate 54,435 of SHBF01000003.1, read as the reverse complement.
GATTTCTCATATAGTTAAAAGAGGAGACAACCTTTGGGACTTATCAGTTAAATACGACACCGAAGTTAAAATTATTAAGGAGATAAATTATTTAGATAATAATCTTTTGTCAATAAATGATACTTTGTTGATACCATTGGGAAAAAGCAAGTCAAATAGTTTCATACCATATGAAATGTATATTGTTTCTGAGGGAGATACTTTATGGGGAATAGCAAAAAAATATAATTTAGATGTTCGTGATCTTGCCAGAATGAATTCACTCAATGAAGATGAATATCTTCAACTAGGACAACAACTTTCAATTGGAAATAAAAATATTCATAGGAATATTGAATCAAAAAAAAGAACAATTCTTTACTCAGTGAAACAAGGTGACAATCTATACAAAATATCTGAATTATTTGATGTCACAATAAAAAGTATAGAGGAGATTAATAGTTTGAATGAATCAACTTTAATGCCAGGTCAAATTATTAAGATTGCTATTCGAGCTTTTTAGTTATCAGATGTTTTTGGATCGAGAGCGTCTCTAAGGCCATCGCCAAAGAAATTTAAAGCAAATAAAGTAATGGTAAATGTTATCCCTGGATAAATAAGCAGCCAACTAAATTCTTCCATAGATTCAACTCCATCTTTGATTAAGGTTCCCCAACTACTCATAGGTGGTTGTATACCTAATCCAAGAAAACTCAAAAAACCTTCCAAGAGCATTACTTGTGGGATTGTTAATGTTGCATAAACCGCTATTGGTCCGAGTATATTTGGAAGTAAATGTCTTCTAAACATTGATATATTAGACACGCCCATACCTTTTGCTGCCATTACAAATTCTTGATTTTTTAATCCTATAACTTGTCCTCTAACAATCCTTGCCATTGTAAGCCACTCTACGGCTCCAATTGCACCAAATAACAACCATAAATTTCTACCAAAAATTACCATTAACAAAATTATAAAAATTATGAATGGGAGTCCGTATAAGATATCCACGATCCTCATCATAATTGAATCAACTCTTCCGCCAATATATCCTGCAATAATTCCCCATGAAACTCCTATAATTAAAGCTACTCCTGTAGCAACAAAACCAACCAACAATGAAATTCTTGCTCCATAAAGTATCCTACTCAACAGATCTCTACCTAAAACATCAGTTCCTAGTAAATGGTCTGCTGAAGGCGGACTAGCACCCAAACTTAGATTTTGATATGAATAAGAATAAGGAGCAATCCATGGTGCAAGAACAGCACAAATTATTAGTAAAATTAAAATAAATCCACCAAACATTGCTGCTCTATTTCTAGAGAGTCTATATAAAGCGTCAGACCATAAAGAATTATTCATGATACATCTCTAGATCTAGGATTTAACCAAAGTGCCGCTAAGTCAGACATCAAGTTAAAAAATACAATCATTGCAGAGAAAAATATTGTTGTCCCCAAAATCATTGTGTAATCTCTATTGAAAGCAGCTTCAACATAAAATCTTCCAAGTCCTGGTATTTGAAAAATGGTTTCAACTACAAATGATCCTGCAAGTAGCCCTGCAATTGCTGGTCCAAGAAAAGAAACAACAGGAATTAATCCACCTTGCATTGCATGCTTAATAACAACCATTCTTTCAGTTAGCCCTTTTGCTCTAGCAGTTCTTATGAAATCTTGGTTAAGAACTTCTAGCATGCCGCCTCTGCTTAATCGGGCAATATATGCAGCATAGGCAAATCCCAAGGTTAACGATGGCAAAATTTTATCGCCAGGTAATTGCCCCCAACCTGAAACTGGAAGTATCTCAAGATTTATTCCAAATATAAGAACTAATAAAGGCCCCATAAGAAAAGTTGGGACACATATTCCAATCATTGCTACTGCCATTGGAATAAAATCAAGAAAAGTATTTCTTTTTAAGGCAGCTAAAACTCCAGAAAATATACCCATAACAAGAGCAATTAAAATTGCATAAAAAGCTAACTCAAATGTTACCGGCAATCCAGTTGCAATCATCTCAGATACAGAACGTCCTGGAAACCTAAAAGATGGTCCTAAATCGCCTCTCAGTAAACCAGACATATAATCAACATACTGCTCCCAATTAGATGCATCTAAATTATATGCCTCATTTAAATTTTTAAGTACTTGAGGCGAGACAGCCTTATCTGCATCAAATGGACCACCAGGGGCAATCTTTATTAAGAAAAAAGTTATGCTAGCGACTGCTAACAAAACAGGAATTGCAACTAAAATTCTTCTAAAGAAAATCGCTATCATGCGAAATTAATCTCTTTCTAAATAAATAAATTTAGGATGATGGTGATCAAGAATATGTGGATTAAATCCCTTAACGTCTGGAGATAATTGATAAACCCTTACATACGTATAGAGAGGAATTATTGGCATATTATCAATTAATATTTTCTCTGCTTCATTAAGCAACTCATATCTTTTGTCTTGATTATTAATTGTATTTGCCTCTTCAACCAATGCATCAAAATCCATATTCTCCCAACCAGTTTTATTATTTCCCCTGTTTGGCCTCATTAAATCTAGGAAAGTATTTGGATCTTCATAATCTCCTATCCAGCCAGCTCTTGATATTTGGAAATCTCCTACCATTTCCCTACTTAAATAGACTTTCCAATCTTGATTAACAAGTTCCACTTCAATACCGAGTTCATTTTGCCACATTTGCTGAATTGCTAAGGCAACCTTTCGGTGACCCTCATTAGTGTTAAAAAGAATTTCTAATTTAGGAAATGGCTTATCTGAAGAGTATCCAGCCTCAGCTAATAATTGTTTTGCTAGAACAGGATCATATGGTATTTCAGTTGATGGTTGATAACCATTTGAACCTGGAGGCGTAAAAGAATATGCAGGAATTTGACCGCACTGTGTTACCTTATCAACTAAAAGTTGTCTATCAATTGAATATGCTAATGCTTTTCTTACTCTTACATCACTTAGTGTCTCATTTTCAGTATTAATCCTATAAAAATATGTTCCCATGTATGGATCAATCTTTAAATTTGGATTTTTTTCTTCTATATAAATTGGGCATTTTTGAGTTGGCATACTTGAAGTCAAATGTAATTGTCCAGCCCTAAACATTCTGTCTTCTGTCATTACATTTGAAACCGGATAATAGTGAATTTCATTAAGACGTACCATAGATGCGTCATAGTAATGAGGATTCTTTTCAACAACAATCCTATTATTAAGCTCCCATGTTTTAAGTTGAAAAGGGCCGTTGCATACAAAGTTGCCTGGTCTTGTCCATTCTCCGTTCCTATCATCAATATCGCCATGCTTTAAAACAGTTTCTTTGTGAACAGGCCAGGTACTGTAATGACTTAAAAGACCAATGAAGAAAGGTGTTGGATTTTTTAAATTAACCTTTAGTGTTTGTGAGTCAAGCGCCTTTACGCCTACTTCGTCAAAATTATCTATTTCTCCATTATGATACTCATAGGCACCTACTAAATAATAAAGCATGTCAGGATATTGCGAGCCAAGACTAGCAGTTAGAATTCTTTTCCATGACCAAACAAAATCATCAGCGGTAACAGGATCACCGTTTGACCATTTTGCATTTTTGTTTAATTTAAAAATATATTCCTTTCCATCATCACTGACAGTCCATGATTCTGCAGTTCCAGGAATATATCCGTCAGAACCTGTAGGATTAGGATTTGGAATAGTTAGGCCTTCGCACAAGCTTATAAGGATATGATGTTCAGGAACACCAGTGACAATGTGCGGATCTATTCCTTGAGGCTCAGAACCATTTCCATGATGATATATTTGTTGTTCTAGACCTGAATCAACTGGTGAGATATTTTCTGAACACCCAATTAAAAATATTAAGGTTATTGACAGTATGTTTATTTTTTTAGTCATAATAAAATCCTTACAAAGCTAAATTGCTCAAATTTACTCTTGCTTTATCAAAAACATCTTCATTAATTATTTGAGACATTTTTGTAATTAATACATTCTCACTAAAGGAAGTATATTCATTTAATATATCATCGATTTCTGAATCATCTGGAAGATTAAATTTATTAATATCAATTATATATTTATCTCCGTTGCTTGCAGTGACTGTAATCTCAGAACCACTTTTATTATTAAATACTTCTGTTAAAACTTCTCTTGGCATTAGTGAAGAATTTCTTTTAACACCTACGAAAGATTCCTCCGTAACATAAGTGTATGTGTCAATAAATTTTTGTTTATCGTCTAAATTTTCAATTAAATTTAATTCATCACTTAATAGACTAATTTTTTCTATTGCTTTGAGATTAGAGAGCTTTTTGTTCACTTCAACTTCCACAGAATCATAATTCTGAAGTTCAGGCTCTTTAATCATATTTACTGACATAATTATTACTCTATCAGATAACTCAATTGCATAAGGTTTATCAATATTAGCTTCTGAAGAAAATAGATAATCTTTAATTTCAGGATCTGTTAAATCAAACTCATAAGTAAGAGTTGAATAAAGATTTGTACGATTAATTTTTTTATTAAGAACTTCAGAAATATCTTTAAGCGAACTGTTTTCTATAATTAAATTTTCAGTTTCATCTAAATCGTCTTGCATTAATGCAAAAGATTCAGTTTCAATTAGTTCATTTATGAGGTTTTCTTTAAGCTCATCTTCTGTCATTGGCTCTTGAAATGTTTTTTCAGTAACTTTTAAGATATGAAAAGTTTCATCGAGTTCTACTATGCCACTAATTTCATTTAACTCCAGATTTGATAATGCTTCATCAAATTGAGGTGGAAAAATATCTTTTTCAAAATACTCCAAATCGCCACCAACATCTTTGGTAACAATATCCTCACTGTAATTTTTAGCAACGCTAGAAAACTCATTGCCCTCATTTAAGAGATTTTGCACATTTTCAATTGAAGCCAAAGCGTCATCTCTTGAGTCATAATTAACCTTTTCAATCATGATATGAGATATTCTAATTTGTGCGCTATTTTCAAAATTTATTAAATATTGATTATATGAATTAGTGAGGTAATCATTGGGAACTTGAACTGAGTCTGCATAATCAGATTGTAATAATGTAATATATTCAAAACTTCTTTGTTCATCAGAATAAAAAAGTATTTCGTTCTCATTATAATAATCTAATAGTTCTGATGAAGTATTAGTGATTTTGTCTTCAAGACCAGCGAAATCAATTTTTATAAAATTTAAATCAGACGATTTTTCAAATAATTCTGCTAAATCTTGCAACTCTTTTTGTGTTATGAAGCTCACAGTATTAAGAGAGCCTCTATATAGATCTGATGCAGTAAAATCTGTCATTACATCTATATAACCTTCTTTTGTAAAGCCATTAGAGTTAACTTGAGCTTCATATACCCCTTCGTCAAAAATTCCATCGATTTGAAAAATGGGACTTTGAATAATCGCCTTTTTAGTTTCGTTTCTTGTTGAATCATTAATAAATCCTAATGATCTCGCTTCTGCTAATAAAACTTTTTGTAGTATTAGTTCTTGTTTAATACTTTGATTTTTAAAATCCTCATCCAACATATTAAAGTCAAAATCTTCACCATAAATGCTTTGAAACCTTTGAACTGCGGAACTAGAGGCCAAAGCAACGTCTGTTTCAGTAACATCTTCGCCATTAATACTTCCAAAAGATCCTGAAAATCCTGATCCAAGGGAACCTGTTCCTAAAAAAACAAAGGGAAGACCAAGTAACAGTATTACAACTATGCCTCCTGGTCCTGATAAAAAATTTCTTAGTGAGTCCATCATAGTGCCGATATTATAGAATAAAAAAAGGGTGCATAAGCACCCTTTTTAAAGTAAAAAATTTTTTAACTATTTTTTACCATATCTTTTAAACCTTTACCTGCTTTAAAGCCTGGGACTTTAGATGCTGGAATGTGCATTGCAGCACCAGTTTGTGGATTTCTTCCTTCTCTAGCAGCTCTATGTCTTACCGAAAATGTTCCAAAACCTACAAGCGCCACTGAATCCCCTTTGCCTAAAGCACCTGATATTCCATCTAAAACAGCATCAACAGCTCGACCTGCTTCAGCTTTTGACATATCTGCACTTCCTGCAACTGCATCAACTAAATCTGATTTATTCATATTTATGTACTCCTCTGTGTAAATTTATTTAATAAATACATCTCTATGAAAAGCTTTTTACAGCTAAAAGTCAAGTAAATAAAGGGTTTTAGTGAGCTTGTTTACTTTCAGATTTTCTAGAAGTTTTAGACTTTTGACTCTTAATTTTTTTATTATTAGGAGTTGGCTCCTCAACTAAAGCTGCTGAAATAACTTCATCAATCCATTCTACTGGAATGATGTTAAGTGATTTGGTAATTTGTTTAGGAATTTCTTGAAGATCAGGTTCATTCTCCTTAGGTATAATTACATTTTTAATTCCACCTCTTTTAGCAGCAAGTAATTTTTCTTTTAATCCACCAATTTTTAATATTTGGCCTCTTAATGTTATTTCTCCTGTCATTGCAGTATCTGCTCTAACCGGAATACCTGTAAAGATTGAAATTAAAGAGATGGCCATTGCACCACCAGCACTTGGACCATCTTTTGGAGTTGCTCCCTCCGGCACATGAATGTGCACATCATATTTCTCATAAAAATTTGGTTGAATTCCAAGAGATTCTGCTCTTGAACGAACTACTGTAAGTGCTGCTTGTATTGATTCCTGCATTACATCACCCAAAGAACCAGTTTTAATAACTCTTCCTTTACCATCAATATTTGAGGCTTCAATCGTTAAAAGTTCGCCCCCTACTTCAGTCCAAGCTAGACCAGTTACTTGTCCCACAGCATTATCTTTTTCTGCAACTCCATATTTGAATTTCTTAACCCCAGAGTATTTTTCAAGATTTTTAGATGAAATAGACGTAGGTTTTTGTTTAGTCGAACTATCTACCAATCTTTCCTTAACGATCTTTCTCAAAATTCTTGCTATTTGTCTTTCAAGACCTCTAACACCAGCCTCCCGAGTATAGTATCTAATCAATGAAAGAATCACATTTTTGTTTAATTTAATTTCTTCATCTTTCAATCCGTTTCGTTTCATTTGCTTAGGCAATAAATACTTTTCTGCAATATTGATTTTTTCATCTTCTATGTAACCAGGAATTCTGATAATTTCCATTCTATCTAAAAGAGGTGTTGGAATGTTCAAGCTATTGGCCGTACAAACAAACATAACTTCTGACAAGTCATAGTCAACCTCAAGATAGTGATCACTAAAAGTATTATTTTGTTCAGGATCAAGAACTTCCAACAATGCAGATGCAGGGTCCCCTCTATGATCCATGCCAATTTTATCAATTTCATCTAAAAGAAATAATGGATTTTTTACACCTATTTTTGAAAGTTTTTGAATAATTTTTCCAGGCATTGAACCTATATAAGTTCTTCTATGCCCCCTAATCTCAGACTCATCTCTTACACCACCAAGTGACATTCTTACAAACTTTCTATTAGTAGCCCTAGCAATAGACTCACCTAAAGATGTTTTACCTACGCCTGGAGGGCCAACAAGACATAATACAGGAGCTTTCATTGACTTAACTCTTTTTTGAACAGCTAAATACTCTACGATCCTTTCTTTTACCTCTTCAAGACCATAGTGGTCTTCTTCAAGAATTTCCATCGAAGCTTTTATATCAGTTTTAACCTTAGACTTCTTTTTCCATGGTACATCCACAAGACAATCGAGATAAGTTCTTACAACTGAAGCCTCAGCTGAAGAAGGTGCCATATGTTTAAATTTTGCGAGTTCACTCTTTGCTTTTTTTAAGGCTTCTTTTGTCATACCTACTTCGTAAATTTTTTTCTCAAGATTCTCTAGTTCATCACCCTCTTCACCTATTTCACCGAGCTCTTTTTGTGCAGCTTTAATTTGCTCATTGAGATAGTATTCTCTTTGTGATTTTTCCATTTGCTTTTTGACTCTATCTCGAACCTTTTTTTCAACATCTACTACATCTAGCTGTGATTCTATAAAAGTTAAAACTTTTTCAGCTCTTTCTTTAAGATCAACTGTTTCTAGAATTTCTTGTTTCTTTGAGGTTTCAATTGGAAGGTGTCCAGTAATTGTATCCATTAATCTTGATAACTCATCTAATGAATCTACTGTTGAAACTATTTCAGGAGGAATTCTTTTTGTAACACTAATGTAGTCTTCGAATTTTGCTTTAATTAATCTAACTAAATTCTTAGAATCATTTTCTTTTAAAGGAAGATCATCCTCTTCAGTAACTCTTGCAATAGTATATGAATCTTTTTCAATAATCTTATCAATAGAACACCTTTTAAAGCCTTCTACTAAAACTTTCATAGTGCCATCAGGTAGTTTGATTAGCTGTAATAAGTTACTTATGGAAGCATACTGATAAATATCTTCAACTTTAGGGTCTTCATTGCCTGCATCTTTTTGACTTACTAATACCAATTTCTTGTTGGAATTCATAGCAATATTTAAAGCTTCTACAGACTTTGCCCTTCCAACAAAAAGTGTTGTCACTATTCCAGGAAAAACTACAACATCTCTAAGGGGTATTAAAGGCAAATCGGATTTAATCTTACTCATAGATTAAATATAGGGATAATTAGGTAAATATCAATTACCTGATGAGGTTTTTTTTGATTTAGTTTTTAATAATTTTATAGGTTCAGATCTATTAATAACTGCTTTTTCGTCAATAATAACTTTCTCCAAGTCAACATTAGGAAGATCAAACATAGTATCCATTAATATATCTTCCATAATTGACCGAAGTCCTCTTGCACCTGTTTTTCTTTTAATAGCTTGTTTTGCAATTTCTTTAAGTGCTTCATCTCGGAATGATAATTCAACATCATCAATTTCAAATAAATGGCTATACTGATTAACCAAAGCATTTTTAGGCTCTTTAAGAATTCTTACAAGAGCATCTTCATCAAGTTCATGAAGATTAGATATTACTGGCAACCTTCCAACAAATTCTGGAATTAGGCCATATTTAACAAGATCCGCTGGCTCAAGATCATCAATGTTTTTTCCTATCTTGCTTACATTTGATTGAGTGTCTACATCAGCACTAAAACCAATACCTGTTTTATTTGTTCTTTGCTCTATAACTTTGTTTAGTCCAGAAAAAGCTCCACCACAAATAAATAGAATATTAGATGTGTTGATTTGAATAAACTCTTGCTGTGGATGTTTTCTTCCACCTTGGGGAGGAATTGATGCCACAGTTCCTTCTATTAACTTAAGAAGAGCTTGCTGAACACCTTCCCCTGAAACATCTCTTGTAATAGATGGATTATCGGATTTTCGTGCAATTTTATCTATCTCATCTATGTAAACAATTCCTAACTCAGCTTTTTCAGGATCGTAGTCAGCTTTTTGAAGTAGTTTTTGAATAATATTTTCAACGTCCTCGCCAACATAACCAGCTTCAGTCAATGTAGTAGCATCTGCAATAGTGAACGGAACATTAAGTATTTTTGCTAAAGTTTGAGCTAATAATGTTTTTCCACTTCCTGTTGGCCCTAGAAGTAGGACATTACTTTTTTGAAGCTCAACATTGTCTTTAGATTTTCCTTTTCTAAGCCTCTTATAATGATTATAAACAGCTACTGATAAAACCTTTTTTGCTTTTTCTTGACCAATAACGTACTCATCAAGTTGATTGTATATTTCAAGAGGTGATAAAGATTGATCATATGGTGACTCTTCATCATTTTTAATCTCTTCTTCAATGATGTCATTACAAAGATCTACACATTCATTACAAATATAAACACTAGGTCCAGCAATTAATTTTTTTACCTCATCTTGAACCTTTCCACAGAAAGAGCAATTCAATTTATCAGTTTGTGCTTCGTTACTCATTGTATTATTTTCTTTCCTCTAATATTTTATCAACAATACCATATGCTTTTGCAGAATTTGCATCTAGGAAATTATCTCTGTCAGTATCTTTTTCAATTTTCTTTATAGTTTGACCAGTATGTTTTGCTAATATTTCATTAACTATTTTTTTCATATGCAAAATTTCCTTTGCATGAATTTCAAAGTCAGATGCTTGACCTTGAAATCCGCCCAAAGGTTGGTGAATCATTATTCTTGAATTAGGTAAAGCAAACCTCTTTTTATTGTCGCCTCCTGCTAGCAACAATGCTCCCATGCTTGCAGCCTGTCCAATGCACATCGTAGAGATTGATGGAGAAACAAATTGCATGGTGTCATATATTGCAAGTCCTGCAGAGATACTTCCACCGGGTGAATTAATGTATATGGATATATCTTTTTCTGGATTCTCTGACTCCAAAAATAATAATTGAGCAACAACCAAATTAGAGATGTAGTCATCAATAGGCCCAGATAGAAATATAACTCTTTCTTTTAAAAGACGTGAATAAATATCAAACGACCTCTCACCTCTAGGAGTCTGTTCAATTACCATTGGTATAAGCGCTGATTTAATATCTTCCATATAAAATTATCTATTTGCTAATTCTGAAAATTTTATCACTTTCTTCTTTGATTTAAGAACATTTTCTAATTTTTCAACTAATTGTTTTTCTAACACAATCATTTTAAATTGCTCTAATTGCTGCGGTTGACCAGTTATCCATTTTTTATATTGTTCAGGATCCTTATATCTTTTTGACTCCTTATCTATAAAATCATCAATATTCTGTTTTTCTACTTTAATATCAAAGTGATTAACTAACTCAGCAAATAGTAAGTCAAGTTTTACTCTTTTTTCAGCTTTTTCCATAAAGCTCTCAATAGGAAAAAGATCATCGCCAGCATTATCTTCGCTATGTCCAATTCTCATCAACGCATCTTTGCGCATCAAATCTGCTTGTTGATTAACTGTAGCATTAGGAATTTTAAAGTTATTTGTTTTTAACAGTGTTTCATACATTGACTCTTTAGTAAGTTCTTTCTCTTGAGTTGCAACCTCATTTTTCATTCGAGATGTGATTTCATTCTTGAATTCTGATTTGTCTTTAATTTCCATTTGAAGTTTATCAAAAAGATCTTTATCAATATTTGCCTCTTTCATTTCTTGAACATCTTTAAGATTAATTTCAAATTCAGCCTTAACGCCTGCTAAATCTTTTTTGAAATAGTCTTCAGGAAAGGTACATTCTATTGAAAACTTAGATGGTTTTTTCCCAATAATGCTATCTTCAAATCCTGGAATCATTGATTTGCTTCCTAATACTAACTTAAAGTCATTTGCAGTATTACCTTCAAATTCTTTACCATCAATTTTTCCTATGAAATCAATTACAACCTGATCATCTAATCTTGCCTCTCTTTGCACATCATTCCAATCTCCATATCTCTTTTTGATATCATCTATTGCAAGATTTATGTCATTCTCCTCAACCTCGATTTCAAACTCTTCATAATTTGTCCACCTTGATAGCTTGGGTTTAATTTCAGGAAATACTTCTATAATTGCACTATAAGATAAAGGTTTTTTTGGATCTTCAGAATCAATTGAAATCTGAGGTGATGATGCAGGTCTTATGTTATTTTCTGATATTGCTTTTGGATATGTCTCTTGAATAAGTTCGTTAATAACTTCATTATGCATAGAAGCTCCATACTTCTGTTCTAAAACTTCATTTGGCACATTGCCCTTCCTAAATCCATCAACTTTAGCTTTAGTTCTAATGTTTTTTAATTTTGTAGAAAATTTTAATTCATATTCATTAACTGGAATTGTAACTAAAATCTTCCTTTCAAGATCTTTTAATTTTTTAATACTTACTTTCATTATTTTTCTCTCAAAACTGGGGCGAGCGATGGGGTTCGAACCCACGGCCTCCGGAGCCACAATCCAGCGCTCTAACCAACTGAGCTACGCCCGCCACAAGATTCGGTATTATAGTTTAAATAAAATTATTATCTATTTTTTGATTTCTTTTAAGGAAAAAATTGTGGTTCAGCATTTTCTTCCCATACATCATATTTGTACATTACTTCTTTGAATAGGTTTGAATCAAGGAAATTAAATAAAATTTTTTGGATTCCTTTAATTTTATTTTGCTTATCAAACCATTCAATGTCTGCAATTCTAAACTGTCGAATAAAAGGCAGGATTGATATGTCTAATTTATTAATTTTGCTCCCAAGAATCCATCCGTCGTTTGAGATTACATTTTCTAAATTAATTAAAATATCTAAACACTCTATCTTGTGTTTGTCTTTATCAATATTTTTATATCTAGTCGCGTACTTATATCTGTCAAGATTATATTTAAATTTAGAATCAAAAAGTTCAATTAAATTGTTTGTTAAATCTATTTGATCATGATCTATATTTCCATCAAATATATTGTTTGAGCTGAGAGCCCATTCAATTATGTCATTACTCTCATCAATTACTTCTTTCTGAAGGACTAACACTGGGACGGTTCCTTTGGGAGATTTGTCTATCATTTGCTTAGGCTTATTGTTTAGCCTCACTTCTCTTATTTCGCATTTTGTATTAGTCAGTTTTAATGCCATTCTTGCTCTCATTGCATATGGACATCTAATAAATGAATATAAAATTGGATATTCCATAATAATTAATTAAATACCTCCTCTTTAGGTCCAATATGTCGCTGATTTCTTTTTTTTGCCAAGTCTACTTGTTTTTGTCTGCTCATGTATCTCGATTTTTGTTCTTCAGTTGTTTTATCAAAACACTTTAAACAAGATACACCTTTGATATATTTTTTAGAAGTTTTATCTTTTTCAGTAATTGGCATTCTGCATCCATGACACATATCATATGTTCCCTCAGATAAGTCATGTTTTACAGAAACTCTATCATCAAATACAAAACACTCTCCCTGCCATTTGCTTTGCTCTTCAGGGACTAATTCAAAATATTTCAATATTCCCCCTTTGAGATGGTAAACATTCTTAAACCCTTGATTTTTCATCAACGAAGAAGCTTTTTCACATCTAATTCCACCAGTGCAAAACATAGCTATATTTTTTGATTCTTTGTCCTTATTGGAAAACTTTTGTTTTTTTATCCATTTTGGAAATTCTCTAAATTTATTTGTATGAGGATTTATAGAGTTTTTAAAAGTCCCTATTGAATATTCATAGTTATTTCTTGTATCAATTAAAATTGTGTTTTTATCATCAATTAATTTGTTCCAGTTATTTGGGTCAACATATTCACCAACCTCTTCTGTTGGATCTATTGAATTATCTCCAATTGTTACAATTTCTTTTTTTAATTTAACTTTCATTCTTACAAAGGGATTTTTTTCTGATGAAGAATACTTTACATCCAAAGCATCAAAGCCATCTATACTTTGTAAATACTTAATTGCTTTACTTAATTTTTTTTCACTAGTCGCACAAATCGTTCCATTGAGACCCTCCTCACCAACAAGAATTGTTCCTTTAATGTTAAGTTCTTTTAAATTTGAACAGATGTCTTTATGAGTTTTTAGTGGATTTTGAATCCTCGAAAATTTATATAAAGTAGCAATTTTATACATATCAAAAAAATGGCGCGCCTGAAGAGATTCGAACTCCTGACCCACTGCTTAGAAGGCAGTTGCTCTATCCAGCTGAGCTACAGGCGCTTGGTCGGGGTAGTAAGATTCGAACTTACGACCACTCGCTCCCAAAGCGAGTGCGCTACCAGACTGCGCTATACCCCGAGGATGCAAATATTAAAGTTAATATAATAAATAAGCAATCTTCATGGGCATAAATATCAATTAATGAGATAATAACATTATGTCTGCAATAATATTAGACGGTAAAGAGCTATCAAGAATTTCTGAAGAATCTATAAAGAAGAAGGTTCAAGAATTGTCATCAAAAAATATAAAGCCAACTTTAGCAACTATTCTTGTTGGTAATGATCCGGCTTCTGAAACCTATGTGAAAATGAAAAGAAATACCTGTGCGAGAGTAGGTATAAAATCTATAGCTGTTGAATTATCTGAAGATACAACTACTGAAGAACTTTTAGAAAAAATTAGAAGTTTAAATAATGATGTGAATGTTCATGGCATTTTGCTTCAACATCCAGTTCCATCTCAAATTGATGAAAGATTGTGTTTTGATGAAATAGATATTAATAAAGATGTAGATGGAGTTACCTGCCTGGGCTTTGGAAACATGTCAATGGGGCTTGATGCTTATGGCTCATGTACACCTGCTGGAATTATGAGATTAATTAATCATCATAATATTAAAATAGAAGGCTTAAATGCTGTCGTTGTTGGTAGGAGTCCAATTTTGGGCAAGCCAATGGCAATGATGCTTTTAAATATGAATGCTACAGTGACAATATGTCATTCAAGAACTAGAAATCTAGATTTAATAATTAAAAATGCAGATTTAATAGTTGGGGCTGTTGGAATACCTAAATTTATAAAATCTGATTGGATTAAAAAAGATGCGATTGTTATCGATGCTGGTTACCATCCAGAAAAATGCGGAGATATTGATCTTGATAATATTGAAAAAATTGCAAGCGCATATACACCAGTGCCTGGAGGAGTAGGACCAATGACAATTAATACGTTGATTCTTCAAACGCTTCAATCAGCTGAGAGAACAGCGTCTAATTAATCAGTTTCTTGTTTTGAGGACGAGTCCTCTATTTCTTCCGCTTCAATTACAACCTCTTCTGCTGAATTGTTTTTAAAAGGAAAAGGTTTTTCTTCAGTTTGAAACAATAAGAATGATAAAGAATCTTCAAAAAACTCAATAACATAAGAATTTACCTTAGCTATTGATAGATTTACTTTTGATGTAAAAAGAACAAATAAAAACTGAATAAATGCAAGCCCAATACATATTGGTAAAACAAAATTTAATGCAAACGCATATAGAACCATAAAAATGAATCTAATCCACTTACTTGATTTTAAAATTTCGTCTTTGTTAATATTTTCCATACTCAGTAATTAAATTCTACATCAACCTCATTCGGATTATTAATTAAATCATCAATTAGTGTGTTTGGTGAAGCATTATTGTAAATTATATTATACATAGATTCGACTAGTGGCATTTTAATATTCAATTTTGATGATTCTTTTAAAACAACTTCAAGAGTTCTTACTCCCTCAGCAACTTGACCAACGCTTTCCTTTGCCTTTGATAAAGACATGCCAGATCCAATATTAAAACCAAGTTGATAATTCCTTGATAAAGTTGACATGCATGTTGCAACTAAATCACCCATTCCCGATAATCCTAAAAATGTTATCGGATTTGCACCTTTTGCAACAGCAAAGCGACTCATCTCAGCCATGCTACGAGTTAGTATTAGTCCAATAGCATTTTCGCCAACTTTTAGTGATTCAGCCATTCCGCATATTACTGCATAAATGTTTTTTAATGCGCCAGCCATTTCAACTCCTTGCATATCTTTACTTGAATATATTTTAAAAGTTTCAGAAGACAAAACTGATTTAACTATATTTATTAAACTTTCATCTGGACTTGCTATGACTGTACCTGCTATTTTTTCATCCGCTATTTCTTTTGCTAGGTTTGGGCCACTCAAAACACCAATAGTATTATTGAGTTTTGATGAAATAATATCTGATAATGGTCTAAATGGATCATCAAGGATACCTTTTGTACATGAAACTAAATATGGTTTTTCATCTATATGATCAGAAACTCTCATTACAATTTGCTCGAACACAATACTTGGTGTCGCAATAAAAATTATAGATATGTTATTTAAAACCTCTTTTAAGTTATCAGATGCAATTATATTTTTAGATAATTTTAATTCAGGATGATATGTGGTGTTAGCTCCCTCCGAATTTATTCTTAAAGCTTGTTCAGAGTCCCTTACCCACAATGAAACGTTGTATCCATTTGATGCTGCTAAATTTGCTAGAACCGTCCCAAAACTTCCTCCTCCGAGAACTGCAACACTTTTGGAATTTTCCATGACTTATAGAGTAGTTGCTCTAAATATTTGCACTATGGCTATAGCCATTATTACCACTGTATTAAATACACTTAGATTATGTAACCATTTAAAAAGGTTATTCCAGCCTCTATCTCTAGCACTATTTGTGAGTGGAATAATTATGTATCCAAAAAAAGAGAAAAATACAGCCACAATTGCTATATAAACATCAAATATTTCAAAAAATAAATAGGATATTAATAAAGCAAGTAAGGTAATTAATAAAAGTAGTAAGTAGTAGCGAGGAAAAATTTTTCTCAAGAATTTAGATGCATTTTGGTCATCCAGTACCTTAAATACCACTGGAGCTGTAAGAAGTACTTGTGCAAAAATGATTCCAAGTACTAGGGAGTAGCAAAGTATTAAAAGACTTATGATTAAAGTATCCATAATAAATTCATTGGCGGTCCGACGGGGAATCGAACCCCGAACGCCGCCGTGACAGGGCGGAATTATAACCGTTTAACTACCGGACCACATAAAGGTTGCATCTTATATGTTATTAATAAAAGTTCAACCTTAATGGTGGGTGATGACAGGTTCGAACTGCCGACCCTCTCGGTGTAAACGAGATGCTCTACCAAACTGAGCTAATCACCCTAACCTTCTTAATTAACAATTAAGGGTGCTAATAATACTATTATTAGAAAAAAAATAACATTATTTGTTAGGTTTGTTTTTGTTGATTTCCAGTTAGATTGATTCTTGCTAAATAGATGCCAAAAAGTGCTACAAGTATAAATATTATTTGTGTAATATTTAGAATTTCTCCAAATATAAATGCAGCTAAAATAGTTGCTGTAATGGGTTGCATTAAAAGTCCTACAGATCCTTCAGAGGCAGATATTTTTCCAATTCCATGAGTAATTAAGTATTGACCTCCAAATTGACATAAAACTGCAAGTAATAATAAGTTTATCCATTCAAATGAAGTCGACGGTATTATATTTCCACCTTGAATAAGCATTGGGATTATTGAAAATAAACAACAAAATAATGTTGTGTAAAAAATTATATTTAGGGAATTTTCTTTACCTAATTTTGCAATTATTAATAAATACACTCCATAAAAAAAAGCCGCAATTAAACAGAGTATGTCACCAACAACTCTCCCAGTAGCATAATTATTTGAAAAATAAATTAACCCCAGTATTCCAATATAAGTAATCAGGAAAGATACAACAAAACTCCTTGATAATTTTTCCCTAAAAAATATATAACCAAGTATGGCCACAAAGACAGGAGAAGAATTAACTATAATAGTTGCATTGGATACAGATGTTATATTCATGCTGTAATGCCAAAGAGTTAAGTCAGTTGTAAATGCTAAAGATGCTAATGCAGCAAAAAAAATTGTTTTACTATCATTTACAGTGAACTTAAATTTTTTATTTAATCTTAAGTTTAATAAGAATAAAAAAGGTATAGCAAGCAACATTCTATAAAAGCTAATTGCTGATGAAGACAACATGCTCCACTTAACAAAAATTGGTGCAAAGCCAATTAGTACAGCTCCAAGTGTGAGGATAAGAAAGTGATTTGTTCGCTGAAAATTAGTTTTCATAAAGTTATACTTTCAATATGACTAGTAACATTGTAGTGCAGAATGATGAAATTATCTCAGTAGGCGAACTAAATAAATCTGCAAAATATCTATTAGAAAATAACTTCAACAATGTATCTGTTGTTGGTGAAATATCAAATCTTTCAAGACCTAGTTCAGGACATATCTACTTCACACTAAAGGATGAGGAAGGAGCAATAAGATGTGCAATGTTCAAAAATCAAAATATGAAATTAAATTTTTCACCTGAAAATGGAGACCAGTGTGTGCTCAAGGGTCAAGTAAGTATTTATGCTCCGCGAGGTGACTATCAGTTAATAGTAAAAACTATAGAGCCTGCGGGTGCAGGAAATCTAATGCAACAATTTGAAAAGCTTAAGAATAAATTAGAAAACGAGGGATTATTTAGTTTGAATAATAAAGTAGATATACCTCAATCACCTAATCACATTGGGATTGTAACCTCATCATCGACTGCTGCATTTCAAGATATTATTTCAACTGTTAAAAGAAGAGCACCAAACTCTAAAATTTCATTAAGTGATGCCGTTGTTCAGGGCGACAATGCCCACGTCAGTATCATCAATGCACTTAATAGAATAATTTTGCACAACGAGAAAAATCCTAATAACAAAATTGATGTTGTCATTCTTGCAAGAGGCGGAGGTTCAATAGAAGATCTTTGGTGCTTTAATAATGAAGATTTAGCTAGAGAAATTTTTTCATATCCAATTCCAACCATATCTGGAGTTGGCCATGAGATTGATTTTACTATTTGTGACTTTGTTTGCGATATACGAGTTCCTACTCCGACAGCATCTGCAGAGCTTGTCACTGAATTTAATTTTAAAGTTTCAGATAAATTAGATGAATTTAAATTAAGAATAAATAAAAATATAAAAACTTTTATCGAAGACTTAAGACGAAATCTTGATTTTAATCGATCAAAATTAAAAGATCCTTTGTCCTTATTAAGAGAAAAAAATCAATATTTAGACAATCTGGATTTAAGAATACAAAAACAACAAAAATCAATCATTAATGATAAAAAGAATCAAATTCAAAATATTGATTCTCAGATTAGTTTTAACAATCCAATTAGAAAATTAGATCTTATTAAAAATAAATTAATTCAAGCTAATGAGAGACTACACAGAAATATCAATGAAAAGATAATGCTAAATAAAAATTTAATTGATAAATTGCTTAAAAATATAGAAATACTCAGTCCACTATCAATATTAGATAGAGGATATGCGATCGTTACTAATAAGAAAGGTGAAGCAATAAAGTCTTTTTCAGATGTCACCAAAGGAGAGATTTTAAAAACTAGATTAAATAGAGGCTCACTTGATGTTGAAGTAATAAAAAATGAGAAATAAGATTAAAAATTCTTCTCTTTGCTACATATGTTTAATTTCTTTTTTCATTAATGCGGAGAGATTTGGTGATCCTGGCGAAATAATTGCTATAAAAGCTTCAAGTAATGATCTTGATAAATATTTAACAGTCGAAATTAATGAAACTCTTTATAAATTGATACCACTGCCATTTGAAAAACAAAATGATTCAATATATGTAGATGGTGAAAAAATAAATATTAATCAAAAAGATTTTGGTGAATCTAGAATTACTATTGAAAACAATTCTATGGTCAATCTAAGTAAAGAAGATTCTGATAGGACTTACAAAGAATCTAAAATTATCCAAAAAGCACTCAATAACTATTCAAAATTTTTAGTGCCTGATTTAAATTTTATGAATCCTGTTGAGGGTATTATCTCAAGCAGATATGGTAAAAAGAGATACATCAATGATGAACCTAGATCTCCTCACCTGTCTTTGGATATTGCTGCAGCTGAGGGAACAAAAATTGTATCTCCTTCAAGAGGTAAAGTAATTTTAGTTGGTGATTTCTTTTATGCGGGAAATTACATAATAATAGACCATGGATTTGGTCTAATAAGTTCATACAGTCATTTATCGTCAGTACTTGTTGATGAAAATGAATTAATTGAAAAGGGACAAAAAATTGGAGAAGTTGGATCAACTGGAAGAGTTACAGGACCCCATTTACATTGGACAGTGTATTTAAATAAAGAAAGGATCAATCCAGAATCAATTATTCAGGATAACTTTTTAGAAAGCCTGCTTTAATTCCAACAAGATGTCGTTGAGCGCATCTTTTGTTTGTGGTCTAAATAATGAAAGTGATAATTCGCCATTAGGATTTATGAAAAAAGTAGCTGGAACTGCTGGGGGGGTTTGAATACCCCATATATCTCGAGGGTGAGTCACCAACGAGGGAACTTCTATATTAAATTTTTTTGCAATTGGTGCTAGATCTTCTTGATCGAGTTGATCAAAGTTAAAAGTGAATACAAATATATCTTTATTTTCATGCGCAAACTTATTAAGTTCTGGTATTTCTTTTATGCAAGGTGCACACCAGTCAGCCCAATAATTTATTACAACCCAGCTACCCTCTAGCTTGGTAAGATTAATATTTGATCCGTTAAATACTTCAATGTCATTCTTTTGACAAGCAAAAAGTAGTAACAAACAGAAAAGTTGTATAATTTTAGACTTCATCGCGTACATAATATAATTAAAACTTTAAATGTAAACATGGAAAAGAATTTTTTATTAGTATTATTTTATTCTGCATCTGGATCAGTTAAAAATTTAGCGCATGCTATTGCTGATGGTGTTGAGGATATTGGTTTAGATGTTCGCCTAAGAACAGTTCCCAAAATATCATCAAATGTTGAAAAATTTGAAAGCGATATTCCAGAATCTGGTGAAATTTACTGTACTAAGGATGATTTAATTAATTGCAGCGGTCTTGCTTTAGGTTCTCCAACAAGGTTTGGTTCAATTTCATCTCCGTTAAAATATTTTTTAGACTCTACAGGTGATTTGTGGGCAACAAATGCTTTAGAAAATAAACCAGGCATAGTATTTACATCTACAAGTTCTATGCACGGTGGTCAAGAAACGACTCTTTTTAGTTTAATTACTTTCATGTTACATCATGGAATGGTCGTAGCTGGAACGCCCTATTCTATTGGCGAACTAAATAAAACAAAGTCAGGAGGAACACCTTACGGCCCCTCTCATGTTGAAAGTTTTAATTCCTCAAGTGATTTAACCAAAGATGAATATGAGATTGCAAAAAAAACTGGATCGAGGCTTGGCAAATTAGTAATGAAATTTAATGATTAGTATCGCCAATTACAAACTTCTCACAAATTTACTATTTATGTGTTTATTTATTTCAAAATTTATCAATGTTATTCAAGAAAGAATAGATATATTTATGTATATCTTTTGGGCGCTACCTATATTTATTTTTTACATGTTTATAAATAAATTAGTAATTAAAGCCTATCAATGGTTTTGTTTTTTGTTGATCATATACTTTCTATTGAGCTCATTGAGAGTTTTTGGAACATCGGCATACTGGTTAGACATTCTTGAATTATTTTTTATATCCTCATTATTTATTAGTATCATGTATGGACCAAGAATCATTAATAATATGAACTAAAATGCGTTTACTTAGTCCTATATATGTCATATCATCATAGTCTTTTTTTGGAGTAATGAATGAGTAAAGTTCAATCAGTATGGTCAACAGCAGATAAATTTTTAACATTATCAAGAAAGATTATTGTTAATTTATTTACCATAGTTGTGCTAATACTGATTACGTTTTCACTGATAGGCGGAATCGGTTCGTTTTTTTCTGAAGAAGAGAGCATTTCAACACAAGATAAAATATTATGGTTTAAACCTGTTGGAGTAGTAGTAGATAGTTCTTCAAATTCATCCACATCTCTTGATACTCTTCTTTTAGGTTCAACAGATATACAACAGCATGAATTAGAAGATCTCATTAAAGTTTTAGAAAATGCAGCTGATGATAAAAACCTTGCTGCAATTTACATTAACGTATCTGAGCTTGGAATGTATTATGCATCAGCATTTGAAATTGCCAATGCGGTTAAAAATATTAAAGACAAAGGCAAAAGAGTAATAGCTTATGGTCAAAATTTTGGAAACAATGCTTTTTTAATAAGTTCACAAGCAAATGAAATTATATTGAATAAATATGGTCAAGTATCTTCCTTTGGTTTTTCAAGAAAAAGAGAGTACGTAAAAGATCTTTATAAAAATATTAAACTAAACCAACATGTATTTATCGCTGGAGAATGGAAAACTGGTCCAGAGAATTTCACAAGAAACACTATGTCTGAGGAAGATAAAACTCAATGGAATGAGTTTGCTAGCCCTCTTTGGAAAAAAATGACAGATTTAATGGAAAGTGGAAGAAATCTTGATACTGGAACAATTCAAAATTATGGTGACTCTTTTTGGGAATTGGCACTAGAAGAGCCAGAAGTTTCCCAAATTGCTCTTAATAAAGGATTAGTTGATAAGGTTTTTACAGTTGAGGAATTAAGACATTGGTTCTTTGATGAATATCCAAATAAAGATAATGACGTAAATAAATTGCCTGACTCAATATCAATATATGACTATTTATCTACTATTGAATCTGAAGAAAATGATTCCAATAATAAAATTGCAGTTATTAACATTGAAGGTGCTATATCTACTGGTGAATCTATTTACGGTATTGCAGGCTCAGATACAATTGTTAAAAATATCAGAAAAGCAATAAAGGATGATAATGTTAAAGCTCTTGTTCTTCAAGTAAATAGTCCTGGTGGCGGAGTTTATCCAAGCGAATTAATTACAAATGCACTAAATGAATTTAAAGATACTAACAGACCAATAGTGAGCTCAATGGGAGATATTGCTGCATCAGGTGGAGTATGGGTAACAACACTATCTGATGAAATATGGGCTAAAGAGGAAACTTTGACTGGCTCAATTGGAGTTTATGGTGTACTTACAACTATTGAAAACTTATATGACTGGGTAGGAATTCAAGTTGATGGAGTTAGTTCAACAGATGCTGCCAATTGGGATCCAAGATTTAAAATGCCTGAAAACGTTACACTTGGAATACAAGCTTCAGTTGATGATATATACGATAAATTTGTAAATAAAGTCTCTGCAAATAGAAATATGCGATATGAAGAGGTTCATGCTATTGCTAAGGGAAGAATATGGTCTGGTAAAAAAGCCTTACAATTAGGCTTAATTGATAAAATTGGAGACTTAGATGATGCAATAGAATCTGCATCAGCAATGGCCGATATTGATAACTACAAAGTTGTGAGATATTTAAAAGAATTAGATACATTTGAAGTTTTTATTAATGTATTTCTTGATAATCTCGATATTGAATTTAACTTAGGCACTAAATCAAAACAAGTTTTAGATTTATTGAACAACCAATACGATTTTATAAACGAAGACAAAGATGTTGATATGATATCTTTTTGCTTTGAGTGTGAATATTTTAATACTAAATAATTTCTTTAATTAATGGTATTGTTATTTTTCTTTTTAACTCCATAGAAAGCTGATCTAGTTTGTTGATAATTTCTACTAGATCTGACATATTTCTTTTAGTATATGTAACAAGATAATTAATTTCTTTATCTCCCAGATTAATTGACCTTAGCTTAGATACAAATTTTATAGCTTCAGGCAAGCTTGAATCATTAATAGAATAAAGTTCAATATGATCGATTTTTCTTATTCTTGATATCAAGTCATCTAAATCAAATTTTATTGATGATGGGTTAATGCTAGAAGAAAAAATTAGTCGACAATCCAATGTAAGACAATTATTTATGAGATTAAATATTCCAAACTCCCACTCTTGATTTGATGCAATTAAATCAATATCGTCAAGACATATAAGGTCCAATCCCTCCAATGAATCTATGAAACCTGTTCCATGCTTAATTGCTTCAGAAATTGGTATATAAACAGAAGATTTATTATTTGATGCATAATAATTACATGTGGATTGAAGTAAAAATGATTTGCCTGAATCTTTAGCTCCATACAAAAAAAGATCCTCATTATTTTTCAAAGCTAATTTTATCTCTTCATTGGGTGAATCAAAGAAAAAGTCATTAAATGTGAATTTATTATGTTTGCTCCAAGGAAATGTTAATTGCTGTGGCTTATTCATTATGATAGGTACTTAGATCTCGAACCCAATTATAAGTGTATACAACTAAACTCAGGATAGTTATAAGAATTATAAACACATCAAGAGGAAGCAATTTAAAATGTAACTCAATAATTTCTTTAAGGAAAATAATTGCAATATAGATTATTTGTAAAGTAGTTGTTAACTTCCCTAGAAAATTTGGTGTTGGTGTATCAGATTCAATAATTGTCATTCTTATAGCAGCTCCCAAAAGGATAGCAACATCTCTGCTAAAAAAAATTACAAAGATATAGAAAGGAATATATTGATTAAGCCAGAGAATAAAAATACACCCCGACAGAAGAATTTTATCTGCGACCGGATCTAAAAGAGTACCAAGCTCAGTTTGCCAATTCATTTTTCTAGCAATGAAACCATCTAAACCATCTGTAATTGAGGCAACAACAAAATATATAATACTAATTTCAAAATTTCCTAAATAAATATTATTTAAGATTGGATAAACTAAAGCTATTCTTACAAGAGTAAGTAAGTTGGGAATGAATATAAAATACTTTTTCATTTAACGAAATTCATATTTATCTCAGATTTATCTTTATATTGACTAATAATCTCAAGAAAATTATTTTCAGATATTTCTTTTACAATTGAATCAAAGTCCCCAAATATATCCAATCTATAAAAAATAGTATCTATATGAAATCTACTGATGTCTATGTCTCTTAATCCCACTAGATTCTCTAGAACCTTCCGAGATTTTTCATAATCTTGAAAAGAATTAATATTTGAAACAGAAATATTAATCACTCCTTTTTTTGAAGTATTTATAAGATTTTTCTTGAGTATTTTATTAATTATAGAATTAGTATGTTCTTTAAATTTTTCTATAAAAAGACTAATAAAATCTTTATCACCCACGGTCATATTTATATCACCGCTGATTGACCATTCATCAATACCCGTTTTAGATACATTGATTTTAATTAATTCATCAAAAATATATTTATCGTTAATAATATCCTCATAATTAATTAGTCTTTCATAGTTTCTTAATTGATTGAAATCAATCAAATCTGGCTCGGGGAGTTCAAGAAAAATTCCTCTTGAAGTTGATTCATATTTTAAATAGTCTTTTAAAGACTCATCTAAAAAAGAATTGTTTTGAGAATTTGTTAAATAATAAGGTTCTTCTGTCCCAGAATCGATTTCAATAAGAAATAATACAATAGGCCTAGAATTGCTTAAAATTGGAATAGAAAGCCTATTAAAAACTTCAATCAACAAATCTTTCTCAAAATTTACTTCTAGATAACTTTTGTTATTAATATTCTTTAAAGAATAACTTTTTATAAAATTTTTTCGTGCATTACCTGCATTAATGATTTTCCATATATTTGAAGGAGAATCACTGCCGCTTAATCTATAAATCATAGTATTAAATGAATTATTAATTGATTTCTCAATTTGCGATACGGTATCAATTGGTTCTAAAACTACAAAAAGTTTGTCAAACTCCTTTCCAAAGCATGTATTAGAAAAGATAATAAGGCTTAATAAAGTATGTTTTAAAAATCTCATATTTTTTAGTATATGAAGGTATTTTAAATGACAAAAGAAATTATAGAAAATGATCCATACAAATTAGCTGGAGTTGATATTGATGCTGGTAACAGCTTAGTTGATAAAATTAAAAAGAGTGTTGCCGCCTCTCATAATAAGAATGTCTTAGATAATATTGGAGGCTTTGCAGGAATGTACGAGCTAGATAAAGATATTAAGAATCCAGTTTTAGTTGCATGTACAGATGGAGTTGGAACAAAAGTTTCGCTTGCTCAGCAGTACAATGATTTATCAGGCATTGGTCAAGATCTTGTAGCCATGTGTGTTAATGATTTAATTGTGTGCGGTGCAAAGCCTCTATTTTTTTTGGATTATTATGCATCTTCAAAGCTAGATGTTAATGAAGCTACTACCATTGTAAAAAGTATTGCAGATGCATGCATCAAATCTGACTGTGCTCTTTTAGGCGGTGAAACTGCTGAGATGCCTGGTCATTATATTGATAATAATTTCGATCTTGCTGGATTCTCAGTTGGATGCGTTAGCAAAGATAAGATACTTAAAAATGATAATGTCATGTGCGGTAATGTCTTAATAGGAATAGAATCAAGTGGCCCACATTCAAATGGATTTTCTTTAATAAGAAAGATCATTAAAGAATCTAAGGTAAATGAAGAAGAAAAAAATATAATAGCTAAAAGATGTCTTGAGCCAACCTTGCTTTATCCCAAATTGATTATGGATTTAATTTCA
Source organism: SAR86 cluster bacterium (assembly GCA_004212975.1). GTDB lineage: Bacteria > Pseudomonadota > Gammaproteobacteria > Magnimaribacterales > D2472 > SAR86A. Next base: position 28,482 of record SHBF01000003.1, on the reverse strand, counting down.
AATTATAAGATTAATTCTCTTTCACATATTACGGGAGGTGGGCTCACAGAAAATCTACCAAGATCCATATCAGATAATCTCTGCGTAGAAATAGACACTGACTCGTGGGAAATGCCAAATATTTTTAAATGGTTACAAGAAAATGGAAATATTTCTGATGATGATATGTATAGAATATTTAATTGTGGAATAGGCATGGTGCTTTTTGTTGATGAAGACGAAGAGTTAAATATTTCTTCGAGAATAAAAGCATTAAAAATGAATAGTTTCGTCATTGGAAGAGTCAAAAATAAAAAGGAAGAATCTTCTGTAATATTTGTCTAAATAATGAAAATGAAAAAAATCGTAGTCTTTATATCAGGCAGTGGTTCTAACTTAGAAGCAATCATAGAATCATGCGCTGCCAAAAAGATTAATGGGAGAGTTATTCAGGTAATTTCTAATAATCCTGATGCTTATGGGCTAACCAGGGCATCAAAGTTTAATATTCCATCAACGATTATTGATCATAAAAAGTTTTCATCAAGAATTGATTTTGAAAATTCATTAGAAGATTGCTTAGATACGCTAAGTCCAGATTTAATTGTTTTGGCAGGTTTCATGAGAATACTTGGTACTAAAATTACATCTAAATTTTCCAATAAAATGATCAATCTTCACCCTTCTCTTCTTCCTATGTATCCAGGATTACATACTCATGAAAAAGTTCTTGAAAATAAAGATACTCATCATGGTATTTCAATACATTATGTTTCAGCTGAATTAGATGCTGGTCCATTAATTGCTCAAGGGTTTATAGATATAAGTAAAGGTGAAACTTTGGAAAATATAATTAAACGTATTCATAGGATTGAACACTTATTGCTACCAGAAATTATCAATGAGATTTGCAATGAAAATATTTATCTAGATAATAACGAAGTTAAATATCGTAATATTAATTTACACAACCACAAGCTAATTAAAAGATGTTATGAAATATAAAGTTATAAATTTTTTGTTGATAATTTTTTTATCAATCAATGTGGTTTCGTCTGAAATACCTCCCTATTCTGCAAAATATAATTTTGAATCAGAAGAAATATCAATCTCTGGAATAAGAGAATTCTATAAAACTGAAAATGGCTTTGAAATGAGATTCAAAGCATCAAATCTTTTTGCAAGTTTATTTTTTTTGTCTAAGTTTGAAATTAAAAATAGCGAAGTTATTTCAGATTCGTATGAAATAAAAATCAGACCAAAATTTCTAGATAGAGATCAGTACTTAAATTTTGATTATGAGACTATGGAGGTTCGCTCTGAAGGCATAAACAAGTGGGTTGCATCTTTGAAAAATGATTTAGTATATGATCCTTTGAATGTTCAAATTATGATAAGAACAAACGTAAAACATGGTCTAAAAAATTTCAAAATTAATATTGTTGACATGGAAGAAGGAGGATCGAAATCTTACGAATTTAATGTTGTTGGACTTGAGGAATGTATCTTCAATGAAGAAACAATAAAATGCGTAATACTTGAAAGATCAAGATTAAATAGCGATAGAAAGGTAACTTATTATCTTGCTGAAGAGCTCGAATACATGTTCATTAAAATAATTGATACTAGTCCTGAAAGGACAAATACATTAAAGCTTCTAGAGGTTTTAAGTCTTGGGTAAAGTAACCCCAGTTTGTCCTTGATATTTTCCATCACGATCTTTGTAACTTATCTCACACTCTTCATCTGATTCAAAAAACAGCATTTGAGCAACTCCCTCTCCGGCATAAATTTTTGCAGGAAGATTGGTTGTATTTGAGAACTCAAGAGTAACATGACCCTCCCATTCAGGTTCAAGTGGAGTTACGTTTACAATAATTCCACATCTTGCATATGTTGATTTTCCTAAACATACAGTGAGAATATTCCTGGGAATTTTAAAATACTCAACGGTTCTGGCTAATGCAAAAGAGTTTGGAGGTATAACACAAACATCTGAATTAATGTCAACAAAACTTTTTTCATCAAATGACTTGGGATCGACTATAGCAGAATGAATGTTTGTAAAAACTTTAAATTCATTTGAGCATCTGACGTCATATCCATAACTAGACACACCGTAAGAAATTAGTTTATTGCCATTACTATCAAGCCTTACTTGATTTTTTGAAAATGGATCAATCATATTGTGCTCTTGTGACATTTTTTGAATCCATTTATCTGATTTAATCGACATCTATTTGTATCCTTCCCTCTATTGCCCGAGCAATTGTAGTTCCATCAACATACTCTAGCTCTCCTCCAATTGGAATACCATAAGAAATTCTTGAAACCTTAGCATTTTTAATATGATCTTTTATAAATATTGCTGTTGCATCACCTTCTACAGTGCTACTAGTTGCAAGGATTACTTCTTTTACTTCATCATTATTAGTAATGTTTAAGAGGTCATCAATACCCAAATCTTCAGGTCCAATACCATCAATTGGCGAAAGCCTTCCTAATAAAACAAAATATCTGCCTCTGAAGCCACCAGTTGATTCAATAGCTAATACATCAGATGGGCTCTCAACAACACAAATGCTGTTTTTGTCTCTTGTTGAGTCGGAGCAAACTCCACATAAATTATTAGATGTAAGCATTCTGCAATTTGAGCATCTTTGGATACTTTCGATGGCATCAGATAGAGTATTTGCTAATATACTAGCGCCATCTTTATTCCTATCAAGTAAATATAATGACATTCTTTGAGCAGATTTTTTGCCAACTCCAGGTAGGATTGTCAATGCATTTATGAGTTCATTTAATAGATCTTGGTTCATTTTCTACTTTGAGGGTTTAATGGTTTCTGGTTTTATCTTTCCATTAAATTTTTCAACGAAATCTTGTATTTCTTTGTCTTTGCTAATTTGATCTTTTGCCAAGTTTTCTTCTTCTTCTATTTTACTTTCATTTAATTGTATTGGAGAATTAATTACATCTCCTTTCTCAATTTTAATATTAATTTTATTTAAAAATATACTTTCCACGGTAATTTTAAATTCCGACATAATATTCTCTGGGACTTCACCTAAATTTATATCTGCTTTTAAAATCATGCCTTCATCGTTGTGCAAAAGTAACGACATATTTCCAAAATAATTTCTTGCAAAGGGGCTTAATTCTAGAGAGTTAAATAATTTCACCCAATCTTCATTATTGTTAAGGAACTTTTTTTTGCTTGATTCTGCAGACGAAGGACTGTTATCTCTTTTTATTTCTTCATCAACTTTTTTGAGACTTTTTTTTTCTGCATTACCTGGATTAGAGTTCTGGTTATTTTCTGAAAGTTTCTGAAGAGGATTAAATGTAAGCATTCTTAATAAACAAATTTCAAGGCATTCTTTTGGACTTGGATGTACAGAAAATCTAGTAAAAGAATTCATGCCAATTTCGTATAAAAGTTGACAAAACTCTTTATCAATTTTCTTTGATATGCGTTTTATATTTTCACTTTCTGAATTATTTAGAACCTGTTCAAGTGAAACTTGATGAAGAATGCTTATCAAATCTCGAAGAATAACATCATATTCTGGTAATAACTGTTCAATTTCAGCAAGCTTATCAAAAACTTTCTTACCATCTCCATCGACTACACCCTCTAGGAGCTCAAATATAAGTGAATCATCAATTGTTCCCAACAGTTTTTTTACTTCATTGCTATTAAGCTCGCCATTACCATGCGCTATTGCTTGATCAAGAATTGTCAAAGCATCTCTTACGGATCCATTTGCAGATTTTGATATTAATTCAGTACTCTTATCATCATGTTTGATTTCTTCTTTTTTTAATATCTGATTTATGTGGTTGTTCAGCATTTCTTCATTAACTGTTTTAAGATTTAGCTGCAAACACCTTGATTGAACTGTCTTTGGAATTTTTTCTGGATTGGTAGTTGCAAAAATAAATACAACATGAGGCGGTGGTTCTTCTAAGGTCTTTAAAAGCGCATTGAAACTGGCAGTTGAAAGCATATGAACTTCATCGATGAGAAAAATCTTATACCTACCTTTAGCGGGTTTATATTCAACTGTTTCTATTAAGTCCCTTATTTTCTCAACTTGAGTGTTAGATGCAGCATCAATTTCTAGAAAGTCAACGCTTCTACCGGCAGTTATTTCAATAGTATTAGAACATTTATTACACGGTACTGATGTTGGTTTGGTGCTACTCTCACAGTTTAAACATTTTGCTAAAATTCTCGCAATAGTAGTCTTACCAACTCCCCTTGTACCTGAAAATATAAATGCTTGGTGAATTTTTTCAGACTCAATACTGTTTATCAAAGCCTTCACGACATGCTCTTGACCAATAACTTCTTCAAAGCATGATGGTCTATATTTTCTAGCTAAAACCTCATAAGACATAGCATTGAATCATAACATGTCATTACCAAAAACTGATTCGATTTCTTTAAATCTAAAACCTCTATTTTGTAAAAAACTTTTTTGTTTTAATTTTTCTTTGATATCAGGACTTGGACCATCTTTGAATTTTTTTGAAAAAGCTAATTTAGCAGCCGATTCCCAATCGCCCTCTTCAATAATTACGCTATTTGTTACTGATTCATCAACACCTTTTGATGACAATTCAAAAGCAATCTTTTTAGGCCCAAATCCTTTTCTTTTTCTAGCCGATACATAGGCTTCGGCATATCGTGTATTATTTACTAAGTTATTATCACTAAGTTTTTCAATAACAGATTCTATTATTTCTTTATTTTCAAAACGCGCAGATAGCTTTTCTTTAATTTCTTTGAATGAGTGTTCTCTTCTCGATAATAAATCTAGAGATTTGTTATATATGGTATTGAATAGATCATCTGACATTATTCAAAAGGAACAACTCTTGATTTTCCATTTCTTTTTATGATTCTTACTTTTTGACCAGTATTATATGAAAAATTACCAACCTCTTGAATAATGGAAACAAAGGTACCAGATTCGGTCTCTATCAATAATTCAACTCCATCTTTCTTTGTTACTGCTGAACCAATCTCAGATCCAATAGCTGAACCTACCAAGCCTCCTACAACTGCAGCAATATCAGATTCTGGTTCTGAATCTGTTGTATTTTTGCCAACAGTTGCTCCAATAGCTGCTCCTGCAGCAGCACCAACTTCTCTATCACCTTCAATTGTTACCATTGAAATATCTCTAACTGTACCAAAAACAACATATTGTTGTTTTTGGGCATCTGATCTTGAAACAATGTCTGGCTGCAATGAATTATTTACACATGATGATATGACGAAAATAAGCGCTATTAATGAAAAATTTTTCATGAATCTTCACCTTTAGATAATTTATAGTGTCTTATAAGATCATCTTTTATAACATAGTATTTTCTATTTTTTTCAAAACCGTCTAATAACTTAACTTCGTATATTTTTTCAAAATGTTTGGAATTTAAAATTTCAATTCTGTCGCCTTTATTTAATCTAACTAAGTTTCTTGAATCTATAATAGAAAACCTATCCCAATCTGAAAATATTCTTGCCTGATAGGTGTTATATGCATCACTAGAAAAGTAATACAAAACCTTGCTTGTTGAAGGATTCAGTTTATTGCTTATTGATTCTAGATACCATGTTTGACCTTGTTCAATAGACGGTAATGTTTCTTTTGCATTAAAAATTGCAGAAAAAGAAAATATAAGTGTAAGCAAAATAAATTTGGTTTTCATAATAATTTTGACATTTGATTTTTAAAAAAGTTCTGATATAAGGATATTTTAAAATTAAAAAAAAATAAAGGTTGAAAAACCTAATAATGGCTATAAATATAAAATGATGAAGATGCCATGACGGATCTTCGCATTAACATGTGTATGCTTTTATTAGATGCACGTTTATAAAGTCGCTTTTAAGGAGGACTATTATGATACTTAACTTTACAGACCCATTTTTCACAACACGTGTACTAGGGTTCGAACCTTTGTTTGATAGATTACAAAGACTCTCTGAGTCTAATGATAGATCATCAAGCTATCCACCATATAACATTAGCAAGGAAGGTAATTATTTTGCCATAGAGATTGCTGTAGCTGGATTGTCAAAAGATGATATCCAAATAGAGCTTGCTGAAGGAGTTCTTTCAGTAAGTTACGATGGGCCAACCACTGAGGTTGTAAATGGTGAGAATAAGGTTGTATATCAAGGAATTGCTCAGAGAGCATTTAAACAGCAATTTACCCTTTCTGAGGATGTTGTTGTTAAAGGCGCAGAATTAGTTAATGGTTTATTAACTATTAGTCTTGAGAAAATTATTCCTGATGAAAAGAAACCTAGGATGATTGAGATTAAATCACCAAAAAGAATCTCAAGTAAATAACTCATATAATGTGAAATGGGGTGCATAATGCACCCCAAATGTTAAATAGGATAAAATTACATTTTATGAAATTTCTTAAAATATCCTTTCTACTATTTTTTTGCTTAGCTACAGATGCAGTGACCGTTGATACTGGTCATGCAAATGTCTCGTTGGTAAAGTTTGAAAATGTAAAAGAAGGTAAAAGCCAAACTCTTATTGGTATTAGAATGGATATGCAAGAGAATTGGCATACTTATTGGAAAAATCCTGGTGATTCAGGAGGCCCAATAAAAGTTAAATGGTCTCATGATGAAAATATTGCAATAAGCGATTTATATTGGCCAACTCCAATTTTAATTCCATATGAACCACTAATGACATATGGGTATAAGAATTTTGTAATTTTTCCCTATGAGATTAATAACTATAACGATCAGAATTCATTTATTGAGGCAAATATAGATTTTTTAATATGTGATGACATTTGTGTTCCAGAAAAAGCATTAATTAAAACAAATCTTAATGAAATTAAAAATGATGCTGAACTGTATGATTGGTTTTTAAAAGTTCCATCTCAGATACTTCCAGTGAGGGCATCACTAGATAGTGAGTTCATAAATATAAGGTTTTCTTGGCCTTTCGATGTTAGTTCCGCAACATTTTTTATCGATAATCAAGAAATTATTGAACATTCTTCAGATCAAAAGCTCATTAAAGAAGAAAATATTTATCTGCTTAAGATAAAAAAATTAGATGATCTTAAATCTTTTGAGTATTTATCTGGAGTATTAACTATTAATGATAACGAGAGTTATATAATTGATACTGAAATTGAAAATACTACTGAAAACTCTCTTAGTATTTCGTTTTTACAAGCTTTAATTTTTGCATTTGTAGGTGGCCTAATTTTAAATTTAATGCCATGCGTTTTTCCAATAATTTCATTAAAAGTTCTAAGTTTTGTTTCAATGAGTAATCAATCTCCATCAAAAATTAGAGCTCATTCCTTATCATTTTGTGCTGGAGTGATGATTTCATTTCTTCTTATTGGATTTGCAATGATTTTGCTAAAACAAGCTGGCTTATATTTAGGCTGGGGATTTCAATTACAGTCACCACTTATTGTTGGATTACTAAGTTTATTAATGTTTGTAATTGGTTTAGTGCTTCTAAGCGATATAAACATAGGCTCATCATTAACTAGACTTGGTAGCATAGGAACCAACGGAAGTTTACTAGGTTCCTTTTCTACAGGTATTTTAGCTGTTATTGTTGCCTCACCATGCACAGCACCATTTATGGGTGCAGCACTTGGTTATGCATTAATTCAACCCTCTGGAATTACATTACCAGTATTTTCTGCACTAGGTCTAGGTTTTGCATTTCCTTATTTTGTATTATCAGCCTTACCAAGTTTAATAAATTATCTACCTAAACCAGGTAATTGGACGGTTGCTTTGAAAGAATTTTTTGCATTTCCCATGTTTGCGACGTCAATATGGTTAATATGGGTATTTAGCGTTCAAACATCTTCAAAAGAAGTGATTTTTCTTTTAATGACGATTCTAATGATCTCCTTGTTAATATGGATTGCTACAAAACTTAAGAAATCTAGCTATAAATTAGTTATTTTTGTTATTGCAGCTTTTGTAATTTTCTTTCAATTTAGGGATATTCCTTCAAACGAAATACAATCTACAAATGCCTTAAAACTTGAGAGTTACGATTATGTTCAATGGAATAAAAATATAGAAAATAAATATAAAGACATAAATCAAGCTTATTTAATTAATTTTACGGCTGCGTGGTGCATAACTTGCCAAACAAATGACAAAATTGCCTTATCAAGACCAAATGTTAAAGAATACATTTATGAAAATAACATCCAATACATTGTTGCTGATTGGACTAACAAAAATGATGAAATTTTAAAAACTCTTGAATCCTATAATAGAAATGGTGTTCCGTTGTATATTTTTTGGAAACCTGGAATGAGCGAGTCGAAAATTTTACCTGCAATTTTAACAGAACAAATTTTACTAGAAAGTTTCAACAACTCTTAAATAATAATATAATTCGAATTTATAAATTTAATAGGGAATAATATGTTTGGTACACCTTTTCAAATATTTGGCACAGTTCACCTAATAACTATATTTTCAGTGATTATAGTTTCAGTATTTTTACCAAAGGTCTATAAAAATAAATCTGAAAGTGATAAATCACTTATGAGCAAAATAATCGCAGGAATAATAGCTGCACATGTCATTATTTCACCATATAAAGATCTTTATTTGTTAGCAAATCCATATGATTGGAGAGAAACAATTCCACTACATATGTGTGATCTTTCTGAAATATTTCTAATTTGGTTTTTATTGGGTGGGCCAAGGATTCTATATCTGTGTGCATTTTTTTGGGGCCTGGGTGGAGCATCTATGGCAATTCTTACTCCAGATGTAAGTCATCATGATTTAGATTACATATTTTTTATGATTGGTCATGGAATGATTATTGTTGGAATAATGTATGCAACAGTTTCTCTTGGAAATAGACCTTATGCAAAAGATATATTAAAAGTGTCAGCAATTACTGCTTTTATATTATTGCCAATAGTCTATGTGATTAATTTGATGTTAGGTGATCCTGCAAATTTTTGGTATTTGATGGCTAAACCAGATGGTGCTTCACTAATGGATGTATTTCCAGAACCGCCATTGCATTTGTTAGTTACAACGCCACTTGCAATTGCAGTTTTTTACTTAATATATTTACCTTATTTTATAAAAGATAAAGCTGCAAGATGACTAATAATTTTGCCTAAATTTATAAAATGAAAATAAAATAACAATATGGAAAATTTTATAAATCTTATCTCTGAAGTCTGGAATAAAGGGTTCTTAGGTATTGATCTAGGCTCAATAATTTCTTCTTTGTTAGTTATCTTAACTGCATTTCTTTTTAGGGGTTTTATTATTTCAATAATTCTAAATTCTCTTGAAAGACTAGCCAGTAAAACAAAATCAAAGATAGATGATGAAATCCTTAATGCATTAAGAAGGCCAATTGGATTAGTGCCTATCACAATCGCTTTATACATTTGCACTTTAATATTACCTCTGTCAGGTTTAATTGGTGACATAGCAACAAATATAGTAAAGGCCTTTGTCATTTTTACTATTTTCAGCGCTCTAGCAAATAGTGTAAAACCAATTTTCGCTGCCCTATCTACAAGCTCATGGCTTACAGCATCAATGCAAATGTGGCTTGAAAGAACTTCAAAATTTATTGTCTGGGTAATTGGAGCAGCAATAATATTAGATATATTTGGTATTCAAATTGGTCCACTGATTGCTGGTTTGGGATTATTTTCTGTAGCAGTAGCATTAGGCGCACAAGATTTCTTCAAAAATCTAATCTCAGGAATATTAATAATTGGTGAACATAGATTTCAGCCAGGTGACAGAATTGAGGTAAGTGGACAGCTTCATGGAATTGTAGAAAGTATTGGCTTTAGATCAACTGTCATTAGAACTTTTGATACTGCGCCAATGGTTATACCTAATAAAGATTTATCTGACGTTAAAGTAATTAACCATGGTGAAATGATTAATAGAAGAATCAATTGGAAAATTAATCTAATTTACTCAACAAGTGTTGAACAACTTGAATCGATAAGAAATGAAATAAAAGATTACATAACTAAGAGTAATGACTTTACTTCAGAAGGCGATTTGGATCCTGTTGTAAGAATTGTTGAATTGGGTGGTAGTTCTATTGATTTAATGATTGTGGCTTATGCTGATCCAATGGGATTTGCTGCATTTAACGAAGTAAAAGAAAACCTGATCTTCAATATAATGAAAATTGTAAAGAGCAACAAATCTGAATTTGCCTATCCTTCAACTTCTCTGTATGTTGAATCCATGCCAAAATAACATTGATGAATTATGAACGATCAAATCATATTATCCTCAACTTTGATAGCTCTTCTGTGTTTATTTATATGGGGAAAAATTAGATATGATGCGCTAGCGGTTGGTGCATTATTTGTTTTAGTAGTTCTTGAAATAATACCTTCCAGTGAGGCTTTTGCTGGATTTGCTCATCCTGCTGTTATTACCGTCGCACTTGTTCTTATAATTAGTCAAGGTTTAAGTAATTCAGGTATAGCAGGTCTTGTAGGTAAGCTTGTTGGAGGTAGGGAGTTTACAGAGATCCAATTTATGGTTTCTCTCCTATTAATAGCAGCTGTTTTGTCATCATTTATAAATAATATAGGTGCTTTAGCAATTCTCTTACCCATAACACTTAATATATGTCAAAAGATGGAATGGCATCCCTCTAAGTACCTAATGCCCTTAGCCTTCGCTTGCATTTTAGGTGGAATGAATACCGCAATTGGAACTCCCCCAAATATAATAATATCTGAATACAAGGCATCTATATCAAGCTCTGGGTTTAATTTCTTCGATTTTTCGTATGTTGGTCTTGTAGTAACAATTATTTGCGTTCTTTTCATTGCTTTTATTGGGAATAGGTTGATTTTTTTAAGAAAAGAGATGCCTTCAACTCAACATTTAATTGATCTTAAAGGGTACTTATTTGAGGTGCTCGTAAATGAAAAAAGCTCTTCAATTGGTATGACTTTATATTCATTTAAAACACAAGCTGGAGAGGATACAGAAATCCTCGGAATAGTATCTGAAAATGGATCAATCAAGAAAGTTCAAAATAATATGAGAATTAAAGCAGGACAAATATTGGTCATTAAGACCCCTCCCGATGATCTTGCAAATATTCTAGATATTTTTGATTTTTCCATTCCCAAAGAACTTCATTCATTTGACGAAGATGATCTTGAAGAAATTGAAGTCATGATCACTCCCAGTTCTAGATTGATTGGAAGAAAGTATGATTTTTTTCAAAAGCTCGCTTTTGAAGAGTTAAATCTTCTTGGACTATGGAGAAAGGGTTCAAAATATAGAACCAGACTTACAAGAGAACAATTTAGAGCTGGTGATGTATTGCTACTAGGAGTAAGAGATCTCGCTGAAGAAGATGTCTCTAATAAAATTAAACATTTAGGTTTAATGCCCCTAAGACAAAGAGAACTTCAAACAATACCAAGTAGAAGTAGGCTTGTTAAGGGGCTGTTATTCTTTTTGTTATCAATCTTTTTAGTCTCATTCAACTATTTAAGTGCGGCACCAGCATTTTTATTGTGTGTTTTAGCTTTTGCAAGAATTAAAATTATTGACAGTGATTTTTACAGAAAAATAGATTGGCCAATAATTGTTATGTTAGCAGCAATGATACCAATCGGAACTGCGCTTCAAACAACAGGAGTGAGTAGCTTAATTGCAACTTCAATATCCACATATGCATCAAGCCTGAGTTTATTTTGGATACTCCTCATTATCTTAATTGTTACCATGGTAACAACCGATATTATCAATAATGCAGCAACAGCTGTTATTATGGCTCCAATATCAACTGGAATAGCACTAGAATTGGGGTATGCCATTGAGCCTTTTTTAATGGTCGTCGCAGTTGGGGCAAGTTGTGCATTTTTAACTCCAATAGGACATCAATGTAATACTGTTGTAATGGGTCCAGGTAATTATAAATTTACTGATTACTGGCGTATGGGCTTACCTATGGATATTTTAATAATATTGGCGTCTATACCAATGATATTGTTTGTATGGACTTGATAAATGGATGATAGATATAAAAGATTAAATAGCGCAACTGGAGATCCATTTCAAGCAGGCTATCAAGATGAAACTGGAAGAATTTTTCTTAGGTATCTAAATAAACAAGGTAATGATGGATATTATCTTGAAGAATGGAAAAAAGACATTAATAGTTTTACAAACAAAGCTGATGAATTAAATATTAGTTACGACTTAAATCAGCAATTGAATCAATAATTTCAGGATATTTTACATAGAATTCGTAAGATTCTCCCTCCTCATCTGTGAAAGGAGTAATCACATCTGATCCAGACTCTATAGTTCCTGAAGCTATCAACATCCTGCCAATAGCAATAGCATTATCTATGCCTGCCCATCTAAGATATTTCATTATGCCCCACTTCTGAGTAGAACCATTGTCTTGTTCTTCATATTTAGAGATTCTTGTTACAACAATATCATTTTCTCTGTCTACAAAAGTATACTGTCCGAACTTTCCACTGGTATTAAATATTTTTGATTCCTCATCATACTTTGAGACCCACCAGTGCAGAGAGTAGTAACGTTTATAATCTGTAAATCTGCTTGGTGTCTCCCATACCACCTGAAAAGTTTCATCTACAAATTCTTTGGACACAATTTGTTCGTCATTCCACTTACCGTCTCGAGCAAATAATAAACCTAACTTAGAATAATCTCTTGGTGACATATCCACGCAACAATATGTCATCACATTTCCTTTTTCGTCTTTCCATAACTTATAGTCACCTATACCTAGAGGTTCTAAGATTCTTTCTTCAAAAAGTTCATCAGCTTTTTTACCAGTTGCTTGAAATAAAATATCACCTAATAGCATCGAATTGACATTGTTATATTCAAATTTTTCACCAGCATCTTTTTCAACACCAACTTTTTTTGCATATTGAAGATGGTCTACTTGAAAAAACATTTTTTCATGCTCGTGGGTTGGAAAATCAAGACCACTAGACATATCGAGAAGATCTCTTAAAGTGATATCTGACCTCTCGTCATCAAAATAATCTAGATAATCTGAAACTTTATCATCAAGACTATTAATCTCACCTCGATCAAGCGAAATTCCAATTAACGCAGCATAATAGCTTTTAGCCATTGACCAAGATGTACCATGAGAATCAAGATCATATCCATCAGCATATTTTTCTGAAATTATTTTGCCATTTTTAATAACAACAACTGCTTGAGTTGCATCATCTGAAAATGATAAATCCATTAATTTATCAATTTTATTGGGATTTACACCCTCTGCTTCAGGTGATGAAATATCCCAATTTTCTTTATTTGGAAAATAATCTGCTAATACATTTAATGCAAAAGGAGATAACAGTACTAATACTAAAAAAGACCTAATGTGATTGATTAATTTCATAGTAAATGTTTAAAAAATATAGAAAATATATATTTAATATAATGATTTTTATATTTAAAGCAAATGATTAATAATATAAATTATATTGATATTTAATTATAAATAAATATAATAATGTCATGAGTATTATATCAAAAAACTTAATCCTTTCTTTAATAATTTCTTTTGCATGTTTGGATCTATATTCAGAAACTCATACTGTTAAGATGCTTAATCAAGGCGCTACTGGTGTAATGGTTTTTGAGCCTGCATTTTTAAAAATTAATGTTGGTGATACCGTTACATTTGAGTCTGCTGATGCTGCTCATAATTCTGCATCTATACCTGGTATGATTCCATCTGGTGCTTCACCTTGGAACGGACAATTAAGTAGAGATATTTCAGTAACCTTTGAAATTCCTGGTGTTTATGGATATCAATGTACGCCTCATGCAATGATGGCTATGGTTGGTGTAATACAAGTAGGTGATGATAATTCAAATATAGAAACTGCTAAAAATGTTGCAGTACAATTTAAGTCTACATTTGTAATGAATCAAACAAGACTTGATGAATATCTTGCAAAAATTAATTAATATTATTTAATAAATTTTTTGTGTAAAATTACTCCTCTTTATGGGCGAGTAACTCAGTTGGTTAGAGTGTCTGCTCGACACGCAGGAAGTCGGGAGTTCGAATCTCTCCTCGCCCACCAACTTAGTTATTTTTTAATTTGATCCGCAACCCAACTTATCGACCAGTTATGACCAAGTCTTCTTCCGTTATAGGTTTTAGGTAATCTTGTTACTGTGCTTCCTTCAACTTCTATAATTTGAGGATCATAATCTAGATTATTAAATGCGCCATCCAATTCTTTAATTGTTCTCCACTGAAAGAGATTAACATTATCTCTAGTAAATTTAGGTGCAGAATAATTACAAATCTTGTTAAAAAGACCTAATCTAAACTCAGACGGTATAGGCCCGGTTAAAGGCCCTGCCACTGCATGCAAGGTCAATGGTACCTCATTAATCCATGTCTCTGAAAACATTGCTATGATCATTGCACCATAACTGTGACCCATTAAAACTACCTTATCAATGTTTTTATTTTGATCTAATAAACTATTAATTTCACTAAAAAGAATTTCATAAGCTCTATTTGGGCACAAATTATCGTTGTAACGAAAGAAGCTCATTAAATTTTGCTTGCTGTCTAATGTTATTAATGGATATATCCATTCATACCCCTCACTATCGCTACCATGGACACCAATAAAAAGTGTGTTTTGTATGTCTAATTCTTCCTCAAGATAGTGCAAACCATTATCAAGAGAAATCAAACTTCTTCCGCTCTTAAATACCTCTTTTAAATCAAGCTCTTTAATAGATATATCAGATTTTATATCAAAAGAAATTATTAATATGATCCACAAATATATTTTCATTTTTACTTTTGCATTGATAGCAGTTGTTCTTTTGTTGCAAGGAGAATGGCTTTATCTTCTTTACTGTTTCTTTCATCTAAAAGTTTTTCAATGTCATTGAGCGCCTTATCAACAGAGCCCCATTTTCCATCTGTATAAACTCTTTCATGAATTAAATCATCAAATCTTGTTTTAATATCATCAGGAATACCTGCTTGATATTTATTACATATAATTCTTTCGGCTAAAAGACGGAACCTCTCATCTTCGAAATTTCTTGAGATTTTAATAAGTTGTTCAAGGTTATCAGTATGGTGAAATTCTTTCATCAGATCTTGATCTCTATATGAAGGAAAACCACCAGAATATATTGTTCCTTCAACATAATCCGGTTCTGGAAAATTCATAATTCTATCCTCCATAGCCTGAGAAACTTGTGTGAAGAAATCTTGATTAGACTTGACTATATCCGCTCGTCTTTGAAGCTCTTCATGAGTTATATCAAAGTGATTATTTTTTGTAAGATGTTTGCTTGAACATATTGGAATAGTTTTGTTAATTTTATATTTTTTTAAAGGTAAGTCTCTTCCTCCAGATTGAATCATCTTATTAATTTCTGTGAAGTCTAGATCAATAATTTCATCTGGATCAAAACTTAAATCAAAGAAACAAATATCATTAGGTCTAGAGTTATCTGCACCACAAATTACAACAGGATACTTGAAAGGATGGCGCCTGTAGACCTCACCAAGAGCAAGGAATTCATCAGAGTATAAAAGATTTTTAATACCCTCTTTTGTTGAAATATTCAAAAATGAATCAAAAACTTCAGGTATCTTATCTTTAATAACTTTGCATAACCCAATCATAAATTTGCAGTCTGAAATTGCATCATGAGCATCACTGACATCAATACCATGTTCATTTGCTAAATGTTCCAACTTAATACTAAAAGCAGGCCCATCTTCAAATAAGGGAATTGAGATTTCATCTGAAAAAAATGCAGCTACATTATGAATCATCAGCATTAAATCAAGTCTTCCATTTTGATTTGTATTTGTAATATATGGCTCTAATAGATTGCACCAAAACTGCCTTCTGATGAGCTCTTCATCAAAAGCATGCCCGTTGTATGTTACAAATATTGATGGTAAATCTATACACCACTCTTTCCATTGATGTTGGATATCTTTCATCATTTGATAATGAGAAATATTGGATGAGAAGGAATTAATCTTTTTATTAGTAAGCATTGCTTTAGGTTGAGGGATAATCCAAGGCAAAGGTTTGCTACCAATATTCTGTTCGTCTATAACTTTTAATGCGTTATCAGTAAAAATTGAGCCACATTGTATTATTTGACTAAAATCTTTATGAATTCCAGTTGTTTCAGTATCGTAAAATATTAAATTGCGAGACAATTCTTTAACTCATATATTTACCGAGCTCATATCTTGCAACCGCTCTTCTATGAACTTCATCAGGACCATCAGCGAGTCTGAGTGTTCTCATATGAGCATACATAGATGCGAGCGGAGTATATTGAGAAACACCTTCTCCGCCATGAATTTGAATTGCTCTATCAATAATCTTAAGCGCTACGTTGGGTGCATATACTTTAATTTGAGCAATCTCACTTGCCGCAATTTTATTTCCAACTGTATCCATTTTAACTGCGGCATCCAATGTTAAGAATCTTGCAGCATTAAGTTCAATTCTTGACTCAGCTATGTAATCAAAATTTGCTCCAAGTTGTGCTAAGTTTTTACCAAATGCTACTTTATTTGGATCCATACCCCTTTTACACATTAATTCTATTGCAACCTCACCTGCACCAATCGCTCTCATACAATGATGAATACGTCCTGGCCCTAAACGTCCTTGTGCTATCTCAAATCCTCTTCCTTCACCAAGTAAAAGATTTTCCTTAGGTACTCTCACATTGGTAAATTTCATATGTGCATGCCCATGAGGTGCATCGTCATAGCCAAATACATGCATCATTTTAATAATTTCTACACCCTCAGTTTCCATTGGAACAAGTATCATTGAATGTCTTTGATGTTTTGGATTATCAGGATTAGTTACACACATAAATATGAGAATTTTACATCTTGGATCCCCAGCTCCTGATGTCCACCACTTCTCACCATTTATTACATATTCGTCTCCATCCAAAACTGCTGTTGCTTGCATATTTGTAGCATCAGATGAAGCTGTTCCTGGCTCTGTCATGCTAAAGGCAGATCTTATCTCACCATCAAGTAATGGTTTAAGCCACTGATCTTGATGTTGCTCATTTCCATATCTTGCAATAACTTCCATGTTTCCTGTATCGGGTGCGCTACAATTCATAGCCTCAGAAGCGATATGGGATTTTCCCATTTCTTCTGCAAGATGAGCATATTCATAATTGGATAGACCTGCTCCAAATTCACTCTCTGGTAAAAAAAGGTTCCAAAGACCATTGGCTCTTGCTTTTTCCTTTAACTCATCAATAACTGATGGATAACTGCTCCATCTATCTTTGCCAACGTTAATTTGCTCATGAAATACGTGCTCTTTTGGTCTAACCTCAGAGTCAATAAAATCTTTTACTTTTTCAACTAATTCAACTGCTTCAGGTCTTAATTCAGGCATCATGAGGTTAAATCTCCCTTTATATCAAAAATTTTGTTACTATTATAAATACTATGAATAGTACTAGAGTAATTCATACTTATAATAGCTTTATGTTACTTACAAATCTATATGATCTAAATATTTATTTAAGGCAATAAAATGAAAATAAGTTCTTTTGATTTAAACCTTTTTGTAATCCTTAATGCTATCTATACAGAAGGCAGTCTCACTAAGGCTGCTGAAGTCGTTGGAATTACACAGCCTGCTGTTAGTAATGCTTTATCAAGACTGAGAGAAAAGTTCAATGACGACCTATTCGTAAGAACTGGTTCTGGAATGGTACCTACTCAGAAAACTGAAAACATGATTCAAGATGTCCAAAGTGCTTTGACTTTAATACAACAAAGTGTCAATGAGCCCGATACTTTTGATGCAAATTCAACAAAAAGAAATTTTAAATTATCACTAGGTGACGTTTCTGAAGGAAGAGTTCTTCCATTTATTATGAGTGAAATTTACAAGGAAGCTCCAAATATTTCTGTTGGAAGTTATGCGTATCCAAGAAGTGATCAGGTTCATGCACTTTCAACAAATAATTTAGATTTTGTTGTAGATCCAATAATTCCAAGATCTGATGAAATCAATTCTGAGAAAGTTTTTGAGGATGATTTTGTTGTTATGCATAGAGAAGGACATGATTTATCAAAAATTAAAAGTCCAAGCGTAAACGATATACTTGAACAAAAACATCTTCATGTCTCTGGAAGAAAAAGAGGTCTTCATTTAATTGACGTTGAGCTTGATAAAATTGGTTATAGAAGAAAGGTAGCTCTGAGATGTCAGCACTTTTTAATCGCTCCTACAATAATTCAATCAACAGATTTAGTATTAATGGGAACACGAAGTTTTGCAAAAAGAAATAATCTTCCTTTCTTTGAAATTCCAATCGAAATACCTTCAATGGAGTATTTCTTAATTTGGCATAAAAGCGATGAAGGTGATGGTGGTCACATTTGGATGAAAGATCTTATTATAAGGGCTTTCAAAGACGCTCAAAGATAATCTAGCTAAGATCATGATTGGCGGTTTTAACTATTCCGCCATCAGATGTTATGGTCTCACCAACAGTATATGCTCCAGCTCGAGAACATAAGAAAATTGCCAATCCTGCCATGTCTTCTGGAGTTCCAACTCTTTTTCTTGGATTTCTTTTTGCTATTTCAGAATAATCATAACCTACAGCAGGACCGAGCATGTCACTTGGATAAGGTCCAGGAGCAATAGCATTAACCAAAATATTTTCTTGAACTAATTTTGCAGCCAAAACTCTTGTCAAATGATGAACTGCAGCCTTTGATGCTCCATAAGGATATGTTTCCATTGATGGAACATTTAATCCATCGATAGAGCCTATATTAATTACTCTTGACGGATCATCATCACTAGCATTTTTAGATAATAAGTTTTTAAATTTCTGTGTTAAGAAAAAAATAGACTTCACATTTAGATCCATGACCTTATCCCAGCCTTTTTCAGAGAAACTTTCTAGAGGTTCGCCCCATGCAGCTCCTGCATTATTAACTAAAAAATCAATGGCATCTTCCTTTTCAGTAATCTGATTAACAAACTCATCAATACCATCCATTGAACTTAAGTCACATGGAACTGGTATACATTCTTGATTATATTTTTCAGACAATTCTCTAGCCTTTTCAATCAAAGCTGGAGCTTTTCTTGCTGAAATATAAACTTTTACCCCATTCGCCAAAAAGCCAGCAGTTATCATTTCTCCAATTCCTCTTGAACCGCCTGTAACAACAGCAACTTTTCCAGATATGTTAAATAAACTTGTGATTTCCATTTGTATTCTCTATAAATTTGAAACTAAATTATATTGTATTTTTGGGAACGAAACATAATCTCCATTAATAACTAAGGTAAAATAAATTATGGATTTCCTAATCAACTTCCTAGGTTTAGTTGCTTCATTGGCTGTATTAATTTGGGGTGCAGACAAATTTGTAGATAACTCATCTTTAATTGCAAAGAAGATTGGAGTTAGTGAATTAACAATAGGATTGACTATAGTTGCATTGGGCACTTCCGCTCCTGAAATATTCGTAGGAATTTCTTCTGTTTTAAATAAAAGTGAAAGCATTGCTATGGGCGCAGTTGTTGGATCAAACATATCTAACATTGCACTAATATTTGGTGTTTCATGTATAGGTATTTCTTTTTTACCAAAAAAAACACCAATAATTCAGCTAATGCCTTTTTTAGTTTCAGCATTAATTCTTGGATACGTATTAATTGATTTAAACGTCTCAAAATTTGATGGAGTCCTTTTGTTATTAAGCTTTTGTTATTTTTTGTATGTAATAAATACAAATAGAGATAGTCAAACATTAATTGATGAACAACAAGATAAAAATAATTCAATTACTTTAATTTTTTTGACCATAGGATTAATTTCATTAATCTTTGGTTCAAGATATGCAGTCATTTATGCAGAAAAAATTGCTATTTTGTTAAATATTTCAGAATTGATTATTGGATTAACTATCATTGCTATTGGAACAAGCCTTCCAGAATTAGCAGCTACAATAAGCGCGGTTTTAAAAAAGAAAACTGACATGGTAGTTGGAAATGTTATTGGATCAAATGTGTTAAACATTACATTAGTTGTTCCAATTATTGGTTTTTTTTCAAGCGTTCAGCTAGATCAAGTTCTATTAAGCAGGGACTTCACAATAATGTTCTCAGCAACAATTGTTTTTATGTTGGTAGTACTATTTTATTCAAACAAAGTATTTTCAGTAAATGCGATTCGCCTAGTCGGTATATTATTTGTGAGTAGTTATGTTTTATATTTATTAAGTTTGAGTAATTTAATTTAATTTCTTTTGAAGATATAACAGCGTTATTCCAACAAAAAAAGCGATGACTTCAAAAACAAAGTAAGGATTATAGAAGCCAGGGGTTGTTGGAAGCATAGAAAAAATTACTCTACCAAATGCAATTGATCCAACTAGAAAGGTTACAAATTTAATTGAGAAAATGCCTATGTCTCTTTTAAAAATACCCACTAGACACATAATGCCCAAACATAAGTTTAAACCACCATATAATCCAGCTATTTCAGAATATCCTAATGGAGATGTTATTGAGAGACCTACAGCATTTAAAAAACTTGGATAGCCCAGTTCTAGAGCGCCAAGTAAGGGATCTAATATTGCCCAAGCTCCAATCAGGGTATATATAAATGCCATGAATAACAGGTACAATCTAATAATCCAGATCAACTTTTTTTCTCCATCTTTTTAAAATAAAATAAATAATATGTTAAAGAGTGTAATCAAATATATTAATATTTCATACTTTTTTTTAATTTGTATTAATATTAATGGAAATATTATGCTTGATGAAGATGACAAATTAACTACACCACTTCCGTTGCCCTACAATGGAGAAATTTATAGTGTTGAATTCCTGGATAACTTTATTGATAAATCAATTAAAGACGGAAAACAACCAATACTTATTTTTGGAGCAAATTGGTGCCCGGATTGTAGGATATTCTCTGGAACAATGAATATTCCTAAAATTGAAAAACATATTAATGAAAAATTTAATGTTCTTTATATAGACGTTCTTAGATATGAAATAAATATGAATTTAATGGAGGAATTTGGAATTGCTTCTGCTGAGGGGATTCCAAGAGTTTTGGTCTTTGATAAAAACAAAAATGTAATAAATAACTCAAATACTACAGAATGGAGAACTGCTAGAGATAGATCAAGTCAGGAAATATTTGATTTTTTCCAAAATATGGTTAGAAATTAATCGAATTGTTTTTCAACACTTGCAAAAAGCAAATAAAAGGTCCCGCCGAATATAAGTACAAATGTACAGACATAAAATATAGAATTCCAAGAGTTAGTTATTTCAAGAATATATCCTGCAGCTATTGGGCTCATAATTGCTGCAAGCATTCCAATACTTCCTGCGATTCCTACCAATGAACCAGTATATTTAGGGCCTAGATCAGCATGATTAACTCCAAAACCGCCTGCACATATGCCAGAACATACATTAATTAGGCTCAATAATATGACAAGATTTATAAGAGAATCCTCCAACGATATTAGGTATAACAGTAATGCCGAACCAAAAAAACCTATTGAATTTACACTTTTTCTTATGTTGAGTAAGCCATATCCCCTTTTGATTAAACCATCAGCTAAAAAGCCTCCCAATATCAAAGAAAAAATTGCAACAAAACTTGGTATAAGTATTGAATAAATAAATACATTTGATCCTAAGTCTATTCCCATTCCACCTTGGGCAACGGGAGCATTAACATATTTTGGTAAGTAAGAAAGAAATGTATATAAAGACCAATTATTACAAAATGTTGCAACTGCTATTGCCATAAAAGGAGCATTTCTTATAAGTTTTAAAAGCGGAATTGTTGGAGCAGATTCTTTAGAAGGTGCTTGAGTCTTTATATAATGTAATTCCTCATCTGAAAGAAGCTTATTATCCTCTGGAAAAGATGTAACTATTCTATTCCAGAAAAAATACCAAAAAAATCCTAGTAATCCAAATAAATAAAAGACCCATTCCCAAGAGTAATTTGCAATTATCAATGCTGCAACTGCAAATCCAAATAGTGTCCCGGCAGCTATACCACTATTAGTAAAACCTATTGATCTTGTTCTTTCTTGAAATGGTATCCATCTAGCATATATTGCATGCCATGAAGGAAAAGTAACCCCTTCTCCTAGACCCATTAGAATTCTAATTAATATTAACCACCACAATCCTTGGTAAGCAAAAAAAGGAGTAATGATTGTAAATAATGACCAAATTAGTAGTGCAAATCCAAGAACCTTTTTACCGCCATATTTATCAGCTAAATATCCACCAAGAATCATTGTGATCATATATCCGAAATAAAATGATCCCAAAATAATACCAACCTGCGATTCAGACCATCCAAACTGCTCTTGCATAGGAATGATTGCAACAGAAATATTAACTCTATCTATATAACAAATAAAAACAGCTAAGAATGATAAAAAAACTACTTTAAATCTATAAGGTATTATCATTCTTTAGTAAATTTAATTGGCATTTCTTGAATAGCGTGAACAAAATTATTTGGGGCCACCTTCCATTCACCATCCATTTCAAAATCCGGAAATCTCTTAAGAAATTGTGAATAAAATTCATTCAATTGCATCAAAGCAATTGGTTTACCAAGGCATGTATGCCTGCCTATACCAAAAGCAAGATGTTTTTCTGCATTTTCTCTTTGAATATTAAATTCATCAGGTTTATCAAAAATTTCTGGATCTCTATTTGCGGCTCCATACCATAATGCTATCTTTTCATGAGGACCAATCTTTTGGCCACCTATTTCTGTTTCAATGAGAGATGTTCTTCTCATATGAATTACTGGTGAAACACATCTTACAGTCTCATTAATAAAACCTGGAAGTAAGTCATAATTATTAATTAATAACTCTTTTTGATGCTGATTCTCATGAAGAAGTTTAATGCCGCCGCTCATTGTATTTCTAGTAGTGTCGTTACCTGCAAAAATTATTAACAGCCAAGATCCATCAAGAAATTCATCAGAAAGCTCTTCACCTTCTATTTTTGCATTAGCAATAGCACTCAAAAGATCATTTGATGGATTCTTTCTTTTGTTTTTAAGAATGAATCTTCCGTAATCAAACATTTCATCAACCATTGCATTAAACATATGTATCAGCGCTGAATCTGGGGTTGAATCTGTCTTGCCCTCATTTTGCTCTTTTATCATTTCATAAGTAAAGTATTGAGCTAATTCAAGAAATTCCATCCAAGAGACTAATTTTTGTCTGTCTTCATCCGGAATTCCAAGTATTTCTGAGAGAGTGTAAATAGGTAATTGTTGAGATACTTCTTTAACAAGATTGCACTCACCCATTGGAGCAATTTGATCCAGTAACTCAGTAACTTTCAAAGAAACTTTTTGTTTTAATTCATCTACGTATCCAGGCTTAAAAAATGGCATATGCTCTTTTCTTAGATTAAGATGCATTTCTCCATCCAAATTTAACATATGGTCTATAGTTGATTTAAATAATTTAGGGTGTCTATTTTTTTCTGATCCTAGCGTTAGCATATTGCCAGTAGCATATTGCGACGAAAAAATTTTTGGATTCATTGATACATACTTTATATCTTCATATTTGGTTAATACCCAATAACCAGGCTCAGGATCCATAGGCATAGGATCATGAAAATATATTGGTGCATTTTCTCTAAGTTCTTTATATAGACTGAAGGGTTGCCCTTTAGTGAAGAGCTCTAAATCATTTAATTTACCTGATGCATCAAAGTTATGCTTTTCTTCAAAAGCAGGAGAATTGATCTTATGATCAAGAATTTCATCTGATAATATAAATCCCCTAGACATTCACTAATTATAATTGATAATTTTTAAAGTCTCTCATATTCAATCCAATCAATTATAAATCTATGACTATCAGGATCTTCTTTATTTGAACACTCTTCATCATTGCAAAATGCATCAAAATCAACCCAATAATCATCATATTTACCTCCAACCGCTACGTTTAAAATCATGTAATAATCTCTATTGAATGGGTACTTATATTTTTGAAATTCTGGATGATCAGAATTTATAGTGAAATATGGATCCGAAGAATTATCAAGATAAAAAGCAATGACATTTTCCTTCCATACCAAAGATATAGAATGAAATTTATCTTGGAAGCGAACCTGCCTTGGAATTAAAGCTTCACCCACAAGCGTAGATTTTTTATTCCATTGTTTGCCAAAATGAAGAGCAGAGCTTGAAATATTAGATATTCTGCCTCTATTTTCTAAAATATCAATTTCTCCTCCAACTGGCCATCTAATATCTTCACTTGGCATCAACCAAAATGCAGGCCAAAATCCAATTCCTTTTGGAACCTTAAAGCATATTGAAATTTTTGATGGATAGGAAAAAGATTTAAGGTTTTTGGTGTTAATTCTTGCTGAAGTAAAGTTATATGCATCTTCACCGCTGCTGATTCGTGATTTATCTTTTCTATATATAGGTTGTATTTTTAAATACCCATTTTCAATAAAAAGGTTTTTAGACGTATTGTTATTACTTTCTAATTTTCTGGGCTTTGTATAGTACTGTAGTTCTCCATTGCCCCAACCACTAATAAATTCTTTTCCATCGTAAAAACCATTTGAAGTTGAATAATTCCAAACATCTGGAGATAGATAATTTTCATCAAAATTCTGGAACCATATTAAATTTTTTGGTTCAGCTCTTTCTTTGCAATATGAGCTTTTATCGACAGTGTATTCTTTTAGATTAACAATATTTGTTTCGACAATATCTTCGTCATCAGAACAAACAATGATAGAAAGTGTAAGAATATATATAAAAATAATTCTCATATAGTTTTACCTAATTTTAAAAAACTATACAAGATTAGTATTTTTATAGCTAATTAAAGTTGGATGAAGAGATATTATCTCTTCATCCATTAAAATTTAGAAACTAAAAGAATATTTCAAGCTGACAGTTCTTGGAGGTATCCACTGCATCCAATTTCTTGGTCTCCAGGATGTGTCATTCACTGCATAGACATATGCTTCAGTTCTTTCGTCTGTAAGATTATCTACAGATAGTTGTAATTTAGAATTTTCATTCAAATCTAATCCAAGATTAAAGTTTAGCTTTGTGTAATCTGGAGAGCTTGAATTTGGATTTTCAGCAAAGGTATTAAAACTATCTCCATAATAATTTACATCAAGCCTTGCATAAGTTGGATATGACATTATTGAGGTGTCATATACCAATCCAAGGTTCCATTGTTTTTCAACTGTATTTGGAAGTCTGTCACCAGCAGATGCTCCAAGTGAAACAATATCAATTGATGTTTCCGCAGTCATTGAGCTTCCAGCAAAATCCAGAGAAACAGAATCATTAACTGCATATGTAAAATCAAATTCCCAACCAGAGGTTTCAGCTTTACCGCCATTAAAATTATATCTCCAGCCACAACCAGGAGTAACTTGGATAATAATTCCATCCCAGTCAACATCAAAATAAGTAACATTAGCAGTATAATTTTCCCCTCTAGCTTTCACACCAAATTCAGTAGTTTCAGCTTCATCAGAATTAAATCTTCTTGAAAAATTAGCTTGAGCTGCTTCATCACTACTACAGAATGGAGGAAGTGGCGCCTGATTTCCTCCAGGTCTGTAACCTGCTGCTTGAGTTGCATACAATGTTAAATCTTCATTAACCCTATAACTTGCTGCATATTTCATCCTAGTGTCAGACTCTGAGCCTGATAACTCCGAACAGTCAGTACCGGATGGATCATTACCATCACACCCAGTACTACCCATAAAAAATATGCCATACTGGTAAGACTTAGATGCATCATCAATTTCATAATCTCTAATACCTAATGTTAGAGTTAATTTATCATTGACGTTATAGTCAAATTGACCATACATAGATGTTTCTTCTTGTTCATTATATTCAGTGTAAGATCCATAATAAAAATAAGGATAACCTAGATGACCTTCACAAAATGGAGGGCAATATGCTGTTGCGTCATAATCACCAGGACTCAAACCAGCCGCATAAAGCATTACATACTCTAACCAATCCTGATCCATTGCATATTGTGTTTGTGATATTGAGTTAGCTTCTTCATTGAACTTATAATTGTA
Source organism: SAR86 cluster bacterium (assembly GCA_004212975.1). Taxonomy (GTDB): domain Bacteria; phylum Pseudomonadota; class Gammaproteobacteria; order Magnimaribacterales; family D2472; genus SAR86A. Next base: position 2,253 of record SHBF01000003.1, on the reverse strand, counting down.
ATATCCAATAGTCCACTCAAATTTTCCTGGCTTTGAGATTAATCTAAGTTCTGTTGTCTCTTCGTAATATTCATCACCATCTACAATTAGTGGTGCTGGAACGTAATCATCCATGTCAATTCTAGCCCAGTCTGTAACCGAATCATCGGTAACCGTTCTATCAGAAATAATTAGGTTTGCATCAAAGAGGCCAAAATCATATTTTAGATTAGCTACAATGATTTCTCTTGTAATATCTTCAGATTCATCAGCAGCTAAGGCATGAGAAAACTTAGGGTCATAATTTGAAAGAACTCCACTTACTCCCTCTGAAGCTGCAAACGAGGATATTGCGTCTAAACGTGAGCAAGTTGGATCACCTTCAAAATTATAAAACCAGCCTGTTGCTTGAGGACATCCCTCAACATATACGTCAGCACTACCAGGCTTGCTCTGACCAGGCTCTAAAATACCAAATGCTTTATTATTGAAATTAATGTACCTTAAACTTCCTGTAAGTTTGCCTCCATCGTTAAAACCAAGAGTGATCATAAGTTGCGAATCATCCTCTTCACCAACTGTTTTACCAGTTTGTATATTTTTATAGATTCCAGGTGATACAAGTTGAGAATATACCGCTCTTACAGCAAGGCTGTCACTTAAAGGCATGTTGTACATCATTTCAATGCTTGTTTCAGGATCACCTGCTTTAACCTTGTCACCATAACCCAGTCTAATCTTCCCATATGCAGCGCTAGAATCTGGTTTATTAGTTATGTATCTTATAGTTCCACCGATTGCATTTGATCCGTAAAGCGTTCCTTGAGGCCCTCTAAGAACCTCTATTCTTTCAACATCAAATAATCCCATTAAAGTTCCATTAATTTCATCAATATATGTAGATGACGTCCCTGAAGATCTTTGAGAGGTAGATGTGTTTAAGCCCCTAAAAGTATAGTAATTTGAGCCACCAGGAGTTGAAACACCAGCAATAGATCTCAAGTAGTCTTCAGGGTTAGTTATACCTCGTTCCTCGATAGCTAATTCTGTTATTACAGATATATTCATAGGTATTTCTTGCACAGTCTCAGCTTTTTTGTTTGCTGTTACTATGACTTCTTCAACTTCTTGTGAAATCAAAATAAATGGTGCCAAAATTAGTGTGCACAAAATTGTTTTAAAGTTTTTCATAATTCATATCCTCTCAAAAAAAAACCCAGCAAAGGCTGGGTCAAATAATAAAAAGCACCCCAGCTATGCTGCTGCTCCCCGCTCTTTATGTAAGTTAACAATTAACATACCTAAATGAGTATATATGTAAAATACAATTTAACTAGTAATTTGATAAAAAAAGTATCTATTTTTTATATAAAATTGGTAAGGATGGAGGGAGTCGAACCCCCACGCCTTGCGGCACTTGGTTCTAAGCCAAGCGTGTCTACCAGTTCCACCACATCCCCAGGCATATGCATTATATATAGTTATATTGTCTAAGTGGAAAATTTTTAAAGATCGTAATTAAGTAAATTTTTTCTTTGTCTGTGGACTATTGTCAGACCGATAAGAGTAAGTACACCTAAAATTGATGCAATGACATCATGAAAATGATATCCCTCGTAATATAATCCACAAGCTTTACCTAGAAGCATGAATGCACACATGTATATTAAAACTGTGCCAAGTTGAACTTTTGATGAGGAAAAAATAAACCGGACAAGAATATAGCCAGATGCAACAAAAACTCCAGACATTGTTCTGATAAAATTTGCCAAAGGAGTATATCTTTCTACACCATCAAAGGCAGGATACCAAGACACAAATTCTGGTCCAAACATTGCCCATAAACCCATTACTATTGAAGTAACACCAATTATAAGTAAATATCCTTTAATTATAACGCTCATAAAACTCCCAACATATACAAAGCAAGCATGAAAGAAAGACCTCCAAATGCCATCCATATGTACATTTCTCTATAATTGTTAAATTTATAGGAATTAATTGCAAGAAAACAGCAAAAAATTGGCGCAATCACAAGAATTCCATAACCGACTAAAATAGCTAAAGGGATAAATGCAAGGAACAAAAAAACCTGTAAAACAAACCTATTCACACATATATATTAAATAAATTGTTAATTTTGAACAACTTTATCGGTGTTTAGAGAATTTTGAACACTCGATATCTGTGTTTGAATCTCTAATATCACCTGATTTAGTTGATTTCTGTAGTTATTGAGTGCCTGAACAGAATCATCAAGCAATATCAATTGAG
>SHBF01000029.1 GCA_004212975.1 SAR86 cluster bacterium | reverse complement strand
AATTTCTTTAATCCTTCTTTTTGTTTTATTCCTTTCGACCGCAAGCCTAAAAAACTTTTTCGAGATTGATATTTCAAGCCCATTATTTTTTGATCGCTTATAAAATATTCTAAAAAACTTACAGGAATATAAACATTCAAGCGAGGCAAACTGTTGATTGGAATTGGACAAATTAAGCGCTAAGAACCTTTCTACCCTTTTTTCTTCTGTTGGATAAAACAGCTCTTCCAGCCTTGGTTGACATTCTCGCTCGAAAACCATGAGTTCTTTTTCTTTTTAAGTTGCTTGGTTGAAAAGTTCTCTTCATAATATCTAATGCTAAAAGTGTTGGTGATTATAGCGCAATAAGTTTTTAAAGCCATAAAAATTGCTGTAAAACATAATTTTTTTATATACAAGTTATCCACAACAAATTCTTATATTTATTCTGTAGATATCTTGTGGATTTTTTAATAGACTATGAATCAAATAGGAGATAATAATTGGAACTTTGGAATAAGTGTTCTGAAAAGCTTGAAAATACCCTTTCTCAAGAAGATTTCAACACCTGGATTAGGCCTCTAAAGGCAAAAATAGATAAAAATACCCTGGAGCTTGTCGCACCCAACGACTTTATTTTAGACTATATAGAAAAAAACTATTCCAAAGAGATCAAAAAAATTGTCAAAGCACAGTCAAAGTCAAACATAAATCTTGTATTTAAAACCCTCACAAAAGAAACCTTTATTGATAAATATAAAAACAACCAAAACTCAGAAATAAAACTAGTTGATGGGTATATTTTTGATAGTTTTGTTGAGGGAAAGTCAAATCACCTTGCTTTAGCTGCAGCTAAACAGGTCGCAGCCAACCCAAAAGGAGACTATAACCCGCTTTTTATTTATGGCGGGGTTGGTTTGGGAAAAACACATTTGATGCATGCTGTTGGCAATGAGATTCTTAAAAACGAACCTAAAAAAAGGATTGTTTATGTTCATTCGGAGAAATTTGTTTCTGATATGGTGAAGGCACTTCAATTGGGAGCAATGAATGAGTTCAAATCTTTTTATAGAAACGCCGACGCTCTTCTGATTGATGATATTCAGTTCTTTGCTGGCAAAGAGCAGTCTCAAGAGGAGTTTTTTCATACCTTTAATGCCTTGTTGGATAGAAACAATCAAATGATATTAACATGCGATAAATATCCAAAAGAGATCGATGGCTTGGAAGAAAGGCTAAAATCAAGACTTGGTTGGGGCCTGCCTGTTGTTATCGATCCACCCGAGCTCGAAACAAGAGCAGCGGTTTTACTAAGCAAGGCAAACTCAATGGGTATTTCTCTTCCTAACGATTGTGCAATATACATCGCCCAAAGAATAAGGTCTAACATCAGGGAGCTTGAGGGAGCATTAAAGAGAGTTGTTGCAAATGCTAGATTTACAAATCAAGAAGTTGACCTTGCTCTTGTGAAAGATGCGCTAAAAGATCTTTTTGTAATCTCTGCAAAAATGATAAGCGTAGAGAACATACAAAAAACAGTTGCAGAATACTACAACATTAAACTTTCAGACCTTCTTTCAAAAAGAAGAAGCAGATCGATAACTAGACCAAGACAAATGGCAATGGCATTAACAAAAGAACTTACAAACCACAGCCTTCCAGAAATTGGAGAAGCATATAATGGAAGAGATCACACAACCGTTCTCCATGCTTGTAAAAAAATCAAAGAATTAAGAAAAGAAAGTCCCTCACATGAAGAGGACTATAGAAATTTAAATAGGGCCTTAACCAACTAATGGATTTCTATATAACCAAAGAAGAGGTTGTTAAATCACTAAATCTAACACTTGGAGTTGTTGAAAAGAGACAAACGTTGCCTATTTTATCAAATGTTTTGCTTGAAGTTGATGAATCATCACTAAAACTTACTGCTACTGACTTAGAGAGTGAAATATCAACAACTTCAACAATATCGAATTTCAAGAGCGGTGGAAAAACCACTGCTCCGGCAAGAAAATTAAGTGAATTGTGTAGGCTTATGCCAGATCTGGCTGAGATTCATTTTTTTCTTGATGGGGATAATTTAAAAATAGAGACCGAATCTGGTAAGTATAATCTCTCAACTCTTCCAAGCGAAGATTTTCCTGTTTTTGAAACAGAGGACACCCAATCCCAAATTAATATCTCATCGCAAAATCTAAAAAATTTAATTACAAAAACATCTTTTGCAATGGGTAATCAGGATTGGCGCCATTACTTAAACGGACTTTATATGATGATAGATGATAAAGTTATGACCACCGTAGCAACTGATGCTCATAGACTTGCCATGGCAACCTCATCACTCAATGAAGCTTCGTCTGAATCAACAAGTGGAATTGTTCCAAGAAAATCTATTAATGAAATTGGTAAGCTTGTTGGTGACGAATCTGAAAATGTTGTGATTCAACTTGGGCAAACTTCAATTGCAGCAAATGTTTCAGGCACTACTTTTGTTAGTAAACTAATTGAAGGTAAGTTTCCAGACTATGAACAAGTAATTCCATCTGGTGAAAGTTCACTTTTAGTTGTTGATAGAAAAAATTTTTCAGAAAGCCTAAGCAGAGTTAGTGTTTTATCAAGTGAAAAATATAAGGGAGTAAGAATAATTACTAAAAAAAATTCTTTAAATATTTCTGCCAATAATCCTGAGAAGGAACAGGGTGAAGAAAATCTTCCATGTGAATATCAAGGTGAAGAAATTGATATAGCTTTTAATGTTAATTATTTACAAGAAATATTATCTACTATTGATTCTGAAAAAATAGAAATCAATTTTTTTGGTTCAGAAAAAAGCTGCCTAATAACAGATCCAAATTCTGAAAATCTTAAATATGTTGTAATGCCACTTCTTATCTAAAGTGTCTTTAACAAAAATTTCTATTAACAATTTTAGGTGTTTTAAAAATGTTGATTTACAACTATCACCCGGCATAAATTTTTTCTTTGGCAAAAACGGTTCTGGAAAAACCAGCATACTAGAATCTGTTTTTATTTTCTCAAGTGGCAAATCTTTTAAAAGTTCTAACCTGGCCTCACTTGTCAATTATGAAAAAGATAAGTTTACATTAAAAGCGTTTGATAACTTAAAAGGATATATTGTTGAGATTGAAAAAAACAAAAATAAGCCAATCTCAGTTTTATTAAATAATAAAAAAATAACTACAAGTAAACTTATCAAAGAATTTCCGTGCACCCCGATTCATAATAATACTTTTTCATTCGCTGATGCTTCTCCAGACTTTAGAAGAAAGCTTCTAGATAGGTCTATTTTCATATCTGAAAAGTCCTTTTCTGAGTGCTGGTTTTCTTATTATCGATCTTTAAAACAAAGAAACTCTATACTAAAAAATAACTGCATATCAGATATTTATATATGGAATACTAAGCTCTCAGATGAGGGAATTAAATTGAATAATATGAGAAAAAACTTTTTTATGAAAACCAAAAATGAGTTTTATTATTTAATAGATCTTATTCAGCCAAGCTCAGTATTTGATTTTTTTAATTTAATAGAAATAGACTTTTTTACAGGCTGGGATGAGAACAAAAATCTTAATGACCTTCTTCAAGAAAATCAGGACATTGATCTAAAACGTAAATCTACAACACATGGGCCACATAAATCTGATATAAAATTTCTAATAAATGATATTGATGCAAGACAAATATTATCCAGAGGTGAGCAAAAGTTTTTTTCGATATTATGGTCCTTGGCCCAACATGAGGTCTTAAAAAAACAATATAAAATTAATGCAACATTAATTGTAGACGATATAAAGTCTGAGCTTGACGATAGAGTTTTTAACTTATTTGTTGAGACACTTAAACATATCAAAACCCAAGCAATCTTTTCCTGTATAGATGATTGTTTTAGTAGTAAAATAATAGCTAGTTTAAATGAGTTTAAAAAGTTCCACGTGGAACAATTAGGATAAAAAAATGGCAAAAAAATCTAAAGAAGCCAAATACGACTCAAGTAACATTCAAGTTCTAAAAGGTTTAGAAGCGGTAAAAAAAAGACCAGGTATGTACATAGGAGATACAGATGATGGGTCTGGATTACATCACATGGTTTTTGAGGTTTTAGATAATTGTATTGATGAAGCAATGGCGGGTTATTGTTCGGACATTAATGTCATAATTAATAAAAATGGTTCTGTAACAATTGAAGATAACGGAAGAGGAATACCTGTTGATGTTCATAAAAAAGAAGGAGTATCAGCTGCACAATTAATAATGACCACCCTTCACTCTGGTGGTAAATTTGATGATAATTCTTATAAAGTTTCGGGGGGGCTTCATGGTGTTGGTGTATCTGTTGTAAATGCTTTATCAAAGAAACTAACTTTAGAAGTTCATAGAGATGGTGGTGAGTATTTCCAAGAATACGCAGATGGAAAACCAAAAGCAAAATTAAAAAAAGTTAAGACGTCTAAAAAGACTGGAACAAAAATTACTTTCTTCCCTTCTGAAAAAATTTTTGCGTCCGTAGATTTTGAAGTTGAAAGAATTTATAAAAGGATTCAAGAGTTATCATTTTTAAATGCTGGTGTAGGTATTAATGTTGAAGATAAAAAAACTGGCAAGTCTAAAAAATTTAAAAACACAGGCGGCCTTTCAAGTTACGTTACACATTTAAAAGGAAGGAAACAGATAGTTTCCGAAATATTTGAATGTTCAGCAACAGAAAATGATGTGGGAGTTGAAATCGCAATGCAGTGGACAGACTCATATAGCGAGAACGTTCTTTGTTATACAAACAATATTCCCCAAAAAGATGGAGGGACTCATTTGGCAGGTTTCAGAGGAAGCTTAACAAGAGTACTAAAAGCATTTATAAAAAAAGAAAATGCAAAAAAGACACCAACTGATTTGTTGGGAGAAGACGTAAGAGAAGGTTTAATTGCAATAATTTCTGTAAAAGTGCCAGATCCTAAGTTTTCATCACAAACAAAGGAAAAACTTGTCTCATCAGAGGTAGAAAGTGTCGTAAGTACAATTTTTAGTAAGTATTTTAATGAATTCCTTCTAGAAAACCCGAAAGACGCAATGAGTATTGTTGGGAAGGTGTCTGAAGCAGCTTTAGCAAGAGAAGCTGCAAGAAAAGCTAGAGAAATGACCAGGAGAAAGGGTGTGCTTGAGATTGCTGGATTGCCTGGAAAACTTGCAGATTGTCAAGAAAAAGATCCAACACTATCTGAAATATATATAGTTGAGGGTGATTCGGCTGGAGGATCAGCAAAACAAGGAAGAAATAGAAAAAATCAAGCAATTCTTCCTTTAAAAGGTAAAATTATTAACGTTGAGAAAGCAAGAATTGATAAAGTCTTAGGTTCAGCTGAAGTTGGCACACTTATTAAAGCTCTTGGTTGCGGTATTGGCAAGGAAGATTTTGATATTGATAATTTAAGATACCATAGAATAATAATAATGACAGACGCAGACGTTGATGGATCTCATATTAGGACACTTCTTTTAACATTCTTTTACAGGCAAATGTATGAAATTGTAGAAAAAGGGCATGTTTACATCGCCTTACCACCTCTATATAAAATTACTAAAGGTAAGGAGTTTGTTTATGCTTCCGATGAATCTGAAAAAGATGATGCTATTAAAAAACTTTCAAAAAATGGTAATAGAGGCCTAGAAGTTCAGAGATATAAAGGTTTGGGTGAAATGAATCCAGAGCAACTATGGACAACAACCATGGACCCTATAAATAGAAGAATGATGAGGGTTGACATCAAGGATGTACAGGATGCTAACGAATCATTTGAAATACTGATGGGTGATGATGTTGAGCCAAGAAGAGAGTTTATAGACGCTAATGCTTTATCTATAAAAGAGTTAGATATTTAATGAATTTCATTAAATTTTAATTTAATCCAATCATATGCAGCTTCAGTCACCTTTTTTGGGTCATTGCCATATATTGGTTTTCCAATATGAACTTTAACTTCACCTTTATGCTTTAAAAATTTCTTATTTTTCCAATATAGTCCAGAATTGTGACATATTGGTATTATGGGAACACCATTATTAACTGAAAGATAACCACAACTGTTTGAGAATTTTTTAATACCATCTTTAGGGTCTGTCCTAGTGCCTTCAGGAAAAATTATTATAGAAGTACCTTTTTTAAGCTTTTTAGCACCATCTTTTATAACTTTTTTCATACTTATATATTTCTTAGATCTTCGTAGATGGATAGGTTTTAAGCAAGCTAATGCCCATCCAAATACTGGTATAAACAATAATTCTTTTTTTATTATGCTTGAAGATGGAATTAAGAGCGTTTGTAAATAAAATGATTCCCATTGGCCTTGATGATTTGAGACAAGAATACATGGATTTTCTCTAATATTTTCAATGCCTTTAACTTCCCAAGATACTCCGCATAAAAGCTTAAGGAGATTTAGAACTACTGTTACCCATCGTGAAGCTATATTTTGTAAAGTTATAGTACTTATGAAGGGATATAAAAAAATGATAATAAATGAAGCGATAATAACACTAATGTAGAAAATGATATTAAAAATTATATTTCCTAAATATTTCAATATTAGTGATTTATTAAATTAATTAAATAATTGTTAAGATCACTAATATCAAATCTTTTTTGCTCCATTGAGTCTCTATCTCTTATGGTAACTGTGTCATCTTCTAGTGTTTGAAAGTCAACTGTAATACATACAGGCGTACCAATTTCATCGTGTTTTCGGTAGCTTTTACCTATATTTCCAGTATTTTCAAATATAACCCTTCCTAAACCAATTTTTTGAAGCTCATCTTTTATATTTTTTGCAGCTTCAACTAATTCTGTGTTATTTTTCTTTAAAGGTATAACAGCTGCCTTTATTGGTGATAAATGAGGTTTTAATCTTAAGACAACCCTAGTTTTATAATCTTTTAGCTCCTCAACAAAATAAGCTTCATTTAATATTGCTAGAAATCCTCTTTCTACTCCTGCTGATGGTTCGATTACAAATGGCACAACCCATTTACCAGAGTTATCTTGTACTGCCATTTTACTATTTGAGTGTTTATTTTCCTTTACTGATGATTCAATACTTAATTCATTTTGTTTCTTAGAGTGTGAACCTAAATCAAAATCAGTCCTGTTTGCAATACCTTCAAGCTCTTCAAGGCCATGAGGAAATTTATACATTAAATCAATAGTTTTTTTAGAATAATGAGCTAGTTCTTCAGTGGGTACATCGTAAAGCTCAATACTTTCTGTGGGTACACCTTGGTTTTTCCACCATTCTAGTCTTTTTTGTACCCATATATCATGAGATTTTTCGTCTTCACCTGGCATAACAAAATATTCTAATTCCATTTGTTCAAATTCCCTGACTCTAAAAATAAAATTTCTCGGTGTTATTTCATTTCTAAATGCTTTACCAATTTGTGCAATTCCAAATGGAACTGGTTTGGATGTTGAATCTATGACGTTTTTAAAGTTAGTGAATATCTGTTGAGCTGTTTCAGGCCTTAGATATGCAAAACTCGAGCCATCGTCTATCGGACCAACATTTGTCTTAAACATCAAGTTAAATTGCCTTGGTTCAGTTAGATCCTCTGGTTTGCACTCTTTTGGTACTTGATCGGCTCTAAATCTAAGACCACATGACTTACAATCCACCATTGGATCTGTAAAGGTGTCTTCATGGCCTGAATACCCCAGAACAAGTGGATTTGTAAGAATAGATGAGTCGAGTCCCTCAATATCATCATTTTCATACACCATTGCTTCCCACCAGGCGTCTTTAATATTATTCTTTAGTTCAACACCTAGTGGTCCAAAATCGTAAGTTCCTTGAAGACCACCATAAATTTCACTAGATTGGAATATAAAGCCCCTTCTTTTACATAAAGCAACTAGCTCTTCCATATTTTTAGCCGGCAATTTAAATCTCCTTTAAAATTAACTTTTGTCCCTTTTATTAAGAGGCTTATTTTTAAATTATCTGTGTATAATACTTTTGTGATTATATATCAAGCTTATAAATTATTATCATGATATTTACACTATTTTATATTCTTTCATGCATTCCAAGGTTTTTTTTAGTCTTTTTTATTGATTTATTCATTTATTTGCGACTTTATAAGATTACTAAGTCTTATAAGATAACAAAAATTAATCTTAAAATAGCCTTTCCTGAATTAACTCTTTCAAATATTGAATTGTTATCAAGAAGAAGTATAAGAGAGTCTATTATGTCAGGATATGAGACAGCATATTCATGGGGGAGATCATTTATAGATTCAAACAATTTAATTTTTAAAATAGAAAATAATTTTTTACTAAAAAGAAATATTTTAAGCGGACAAGGATTAATTTGTGTGGCAATACATAACAGAAGTGTTGATATGCTGTTAACCTGGATTAACTCGCAAACACCAACAGTAAGTCTTTATAAAGAGATTAAAAATAAATACATGGAAACATTTGTAAAAAATAAAAGGGAAATAAATAACTCAGTGTGTGTTAAAACCTCAATATCTGGTGTTAGAACGATTTACAAAGCTTTAAAAGATAAAAAAGTAATATGTTTTGCTGCAGATCAAGTTCCCAAAAGGGGCCTAGGAGAATACATAAAGTTTTATAATAAGATGGCATATACAACCACACTTGTTCAAAATTTGGCTTCTAAAACCAATTGTCCAGTGATATATCTCTGTATGAATTCAAATATTAATGGCTTTCTTTCTGTATCAATAAATCCTTGTAATAATGATATTTATGATAGTAGTAAGCACTTACAATTAGTAAATGAAGATATAGAAAAATTAATTAATAGAAGGCCAATAGATTATTCATGGGAATATAAAAGGTTTAAAAGAAGCTTGCCTGAAGAAAAAAATTTATACAGTGGTATATAGTTATTTTGCCCAAAACATTGGAGTTAAGATTACTAAAAGCGTAAATATCTCCAATCTACCTAAAAGCATTGCAAAGGCTAATGTGCTTTTAGTAAAAGCACTTAGATTAGAATAATTTTCTGATACCACTCCCAATCCAGGACCGAGATTGTTAAGGCATGCACCCACTGCTGAAAATGCAGACTCCAAATCAAGACCCGAGGTTAAAACAGCAAGTAAAAGTATCATAAAAGAAATTACATAAATAGAAAAAAAGCCCCATACAGATGTTGCAACTTCATCATCTACACTTCTTGAGCCTATCTTTAAAGATATTACAGAATTTGGATGAATTATCTTCATAATATTACAGTAAGCATGATTTAACATTATCATGACTCTCCATGACTTTACTCCACCTCCAACTGAGCCTGAACAAGCTCCAATAAAAGCTCCTATAAGTAAAAGAAAAGATATTGATAATGACCAGTCTGAAGTATCAGAAATTGAGAAACCTGTTGTCGTTATCATTGAAACTGAATGAAAAATAATTTCTTTATAGCTAGGACCATTTTCGTAATTAGAAAGTAAATTTATAAGAAACGAGACAAGCAAAAACGATAATAGTATTGAAAAGAAAAATCTAAACTCTGGATCATAAAAGTACTTCAATGGCTTTCTTCTGTAAATTGCAAAATAATGAAGCGTAAAACTAAATGCAGATAAAAGCATAAATACAATGCATATAATCTCAATAGTTGTGCTATTAAAATATCCAATGCTTTCGTTGTGAGTAGAAAATCCTCCAATTGCAACTGTTGACATTGCGTGTGACACTGCATCAAATGGAGACATTCCACCCAAGTAATATAAAAGTGCACATATAATGGTAAATCCAAGATATATAGACCATAACGCTTGTGCAGTTTCCTTTATTCTAGGTGTAAGTCTTTGTTCGCCCATAGCTCCGGGTATCTCAGTTTTGTATATTTGACCACCTCCAATGCCCAATAATGGCATTACGGCGATTGCAAGAACTATAAGACCCATTCCACCCATCCATTGGAGCATTTGTCTATAGAATAGAATAGATTCAGGTAGGACATCTATATTTGAAATAACAGTTGCTCCAGTAGTAGTAATTCCTGACATTGACTCAAAAAAAGAGTCAATTATGCTCATTCCACTTAGGTAGAATGGTATTGAGCCTGCAAAAGACAGGACAAACCAGAACATAACAATAATTACAAAACCATCCTTCTGAGATAATTCATTATTTATATTTCTGGTTAGTATTAATCCAACAACACCTACCAAGCTTATTGATATAAATGTTTTTAAAAAAATATAAAAGGCATCGTCATTAAAAATAATTGATATAAAAATAGGAAAAACAAATGAAAAGCTGAAAAATAAAATCAACACACTAAAAAGGTTTAATATTGACTTAGGATTCATTATTGTGTTTTAAAAAGAATCTCGACCTCAGAAACCATGTCTTTATTTGCTAAAAATATAATTAAATGATCATTTAAACAAAGCTCAACATTAGAATCGGGCATTATTAAATCACCATGTCTAACAACTGCACCAATTGAAGCTCCCTCTGGTAAAGGTATTTCTTTAACCGATTTTCCAAATAGATTTGAAGTAAACTCATTTGCATGAACAACACCTTCAATGGCTTCGGCTCCAGTATCCATTTTTAATAATACATCTTGAGTAACATCACTTTCTCTAAGGTCTTGAAGAACTGAAGAAACGGTTAGCCTATAGGGCGCTATATATATATCAATAAAGCCTGGAACCAGACCAAGATATGATGGATTATTTAAAATAATCATTGTTTTTTTTGCACCCATTTTTTTTGCAATGAGTGAAGACATTAAGTTTGTCTCATCATCGTCAGTAAGAGCACAAAAAATGTCAATATTTGATATATTTTCGCTTTTAAGAAGGTCCTCATCAGTGGCAGACCCACTTAGGACGATAGTTTTATCTAGTTTCTTAGATAATTCTTTACATTTTTGTTTATTTGAATCAACTAGTTTTATTTTGTAGTCATTTTCTAACTCTTTTGCTAATGAGTAGCCTATTTTTCCGCCACCAATAATCATTACCCTTGAATAAACATCAATCTTATCTCTAAATTCATTAACAATTAGATCAATGTTAGAAACAGAAGATACAAAATAGACCTCATCACCTTCTTTTATAATAGTTTCACCGGAGGGAATAAAGGGCTTTCCTTTTCTATATATGGATGCAACAAAGGCATTTGTATCTGGCATGTCATCTTTAATGCCTTTTAGTTC
>SHBF01000028.1 GCA_004212975.1 SAR86 cluster bacterium | reverse complement strand
CAGAGCCTGGGTCTTCTGAAAACTCTTCAGCAAGCAAGGCAAAATCTTCACCATCCATAACCCTTTGCCTTACTTCTTGAAGTTGGCTTTCTGTCTCATCGTCACTTCTGATTGCAGATGGAATCATAAGTATATGACGAGCATTCCATTGATCTTCAAATTGAACAAATTGTCCTCTTTTATCTTCAAGTTTTAGGATGTGAAAACCGGAGCCGCTTTCCAATGGTTCTGTCACATATCCAATAGATTTATCTTTTAAGGCGTTTTCAAATAGTTGAGGCATATCAATTGCCTTTCTCCAATCCATTAGGCCTCCATTTGACGCGTTTGAACTTATAGAATATTCCGAAGCTAATTCAGAAAAACTTGTTCCTTCATTTATAAGATTGATGACCCTGTCAGCAATACTTTTATCTTTTACCAAGATTTGTCTAACTTGAAGTTCTGGTTCAAGTTCACCAAGGCTCTCATCTGTCGCTAAAAATGCTTCAAACTCTTTTTCAGTAATTTCAATATTTGAGTTAACTCTTCCTCTTTGTATTCTTTGAATACGCATCTCTTTTCTCATCGTTTCACGAACTTCTTCGTATGAATCTCCATTAGTTTCAATAAATGATATAAATTCTTCAAGCGACATTTGATTATTAGATGCTAACCTTGAGAAGGTAGAGTTTAATTCTGCATCGCTTATTTTTACGCCAGCCCTATCAGCAAGTTGAAGTTGGAGCTCTTCTATTATTAATCTTTCTTTTATTTGATCTAAAAGCACATCTTTAGGAGGCAACTGAATATTTTGTTCACGATATCCTTCTTCAAGGGCTGCCATTGCTTTATTAATTTGAGACTCCATCACAACACCATCGTCAACTATGATTGCAATTCTATCCAAAAGCTCAATTTTTGCATTTAACAAAGCAGATGATATTAAAAGTGTTGTTATAAAAGTTTTTTTCATAAGAGTTTAGTGGCTCAATAGTGAATTATTCATGAATCTTGAAACTTTTTCAAAGGAAGAGTTTAATCCTTTAAGCTCGAATTCAAAATTAATTCTACTTTTGCTTTCAATTCTAATTATATCATCCCAAGCATCACCTAAATATTGATACGCTTCAGGTCGGTAGCCGTCTAGATACTTCGATAAGTTTTTATCCGAAGCTAAAATCCTAAAAGAAAAACAACAATTCTCAAATCCAATCCCAACAGAGGATTCAATATTAGAACTATTTTCATCATCTCTCTTAACTTCTGCAACAAAACTCACATTATCCTTTATTTGAAGATTGGCAAAAAATTCAGAGTAGTCTAAAGTTTGATTAAAATCTCCTGTCATCCTGGTATATCTTTTTGCATACCCAACCTTTCCTTTATCAAATATATGATTTATTGTTAGTCCTGCTATTGGAAACTTCTTCATTTGATCAGAATAGCTTCCTGAGGCCATAAACATTGTTTTCATATTGGGCATCCATTTAGCCATAATCATTATTGGATCTTTGTCACCATTCATCATAGTCATCATTCCCATATCCATTGAATTAGACATTGTGTTCATATTCATTGAATTCGACATCATTCCCATATTCATAGTATTCGACATCATGTCAGCTTGCATTGAATTCATACTCATATTATTAATAAATACTTTTCTGTCTTTTAGATAGAATTTTTGACTTATCTCAAAGGAGATATTGTTCATATTCATTTGACGCCTTTTGTATTCCATACTCAATGTATAAAAATTTTGGTCGCCAATTCTATCCATGCCAGTGAAGCGATTAAGATTAAATACCTGATTCATCATGCCCAACTTATAAGAATCGAAGACAGGATTATCATCTTGTTCTTCATGCCCAACATACCCATAAAATATTCTTGGTTTTAATATATGGCTCTGTATACCACTTTTCATGATTAGCAAGGTACTTAAATCAAACTTAAAAGTTGGAACCATCACTGAATTAGGATTTATTTTATTATCAACAATGTCAAAATCAATACCCCTTACGCCAACAGATGTATTTAATTGATAGCCACTTATACTCATAGAATTCGAAATTTCTAGCATATAAAAAATTCTCTCTCCTTCAACAGGGTTTGGTATAGATGATCTAAATCTATTATTTTTATCTATACCAAAGAATCCGTGAATGGTATCTGCAACAAAATTTGTATAGTTTAAGTGCTCATGAACGGAAACATTTTTGAAGTTTTTGAAATAATTAAAGTTTATTGAAGGAGATTTTTTATAACCATTTGTAAGAATTGGGTTTAAGGCTTGATAACCTTCTTGAGAAACACTAACTTGAAAGTTTTTTAATACACCATTAATTTTTACATTTTGTTTTAAACTTTGTTCTCTTTGACTTCCAATTAATGTAATATCTCCTGGAATATCTCTCAAAACCAAACTATCTGAAGACTTTGACCAATCTACATCTACCCAAAAATTTTTTTTATCACCAAAAGAATCATTTATGCTGAATGCCCACCTTGAATCAGAATCTGATGGATAGATACTTTCATACTCTTTATCATTATTAAAATAAATAAAATCAATACTTCTTAAATTATTATTTCCGTGGAGATTTCTAGAATTTGCTTCAAAACCTAAACCTCTATCTGATATGTTTCTGAGCGCAATTGTAAAATCAGATGTCTCTGATAAAACTCTATAGTATGGAATCATGAAATCTAATCCATCAGATGAATATGATATCTTAGGTTCTAAAAAACCTGACATTCTCTCTTGTGAAGTGGCAAACGGTAGATAAGGTATCCTTAAGATAGTTCTATCAAATGCTTTTACCTTAACTTTTTTAGCATAGCCCCTCATAGTATTATCGTCTAGCGTTATGCTTTCAGCATTTAATTGCCAGCCATCTTTTGGATCTTTGCAAGAAGTCATTGATATGTCTTCTAAAGTTATTTGATTATCTAGATTGCCAGTTAGTTTTTTGAAGCTAATTATAAAACCTCTATTGTTTATATAAGTTTCCCCGTCAGTGAAGTCTACAAATAACTTATTCTTATCAAAGACTCCTTCCTCTGAATTAAAAAAATAGTCTTTTAATATAAGTTCGCCACCTTTTTTAAAATTAACAAAACCATTTTCTTGATCAATTCTTGCTTTACCGGCATTGAGAATGCCCTCAGGAAAATCAATTCGCACATTATCATTCAATATCAAAACTTTCTGGTCTGTTATTTCAAATTTATCAGACTTTATATCCATGCTTTCTGCATCCTTTACAACACCTAAATATGGCTGATATATCATGCATGAACTATTAGTATTATTTTCTACAAAAACATCATATTCTAAAATATTACTAAATAAGAAATTTTGATTAAAAACCAAAACCAAAAGATACAATATTTTTGTTATTCTTTTCATTTAATAGATATTTTAATAGTTTGAAAGATTTTTGTTTAAAAAGTTATACTATTTATATGAATTGATATATTGTTCAAGTTGATGAAGATGATCTTTACCAAAAAATATTTGATTGTCATAGAAAAATGTTGGGACCCCAAAACATCCTCTATTTACAGCGTCGTCAGTGTTTTTGATTAGTTTATCTTTACAATCTTGCGAAAGAACAATCTCCATAATTGATTCAACATCTAAATCGCCTTTTTTAAGAACTTCTTTAAGAACTTCAACATCAGATATATTTTTATCCTGCTCCCACATTGCACTAATTACACATTCAAAATAATCTTCAAAGATACCTAGCTCTTTTGCTGCAATTGCACCTCTTTGTATTTGAATGGTTGAAGGAGGAAAATGAGAGTTAAATTTATAATTTGTAAGACTATGCTGTTTTACAAATCTATCTATTTCTATCATTTGATAATCACTTTTATTTTTGCAATCCGCATAAGCGATAAAGGGTGGTTGATTGTTAGATAATTTATGAATTCCACCTAATAGACATGGGATATATTCAAATTTTGCGCCTGTTCTCTCTTCTATTTGAGGAATAATTTTATGCGCAAGATATGTATTTGGACTTGCTACATCAAAAATAAAGTCTACTATCATTTCTATTAACAATTTTGTAAAGTAAAACAATTAAACACTTTTATGAAAGATTTTTCAAAATTTTCGGCTATTATCATTGGTGCTGGTGACGCTACAGGAGCAGCGTTGACAAAGAAATTTGCAAGTCATGGCTATAAAGTTTGTCCAGCTAGACGTCCTAGAAGCATTGAGAAAGTAAATAAATTGGCAGATGAAATTAATAATTCTGGTGGATGGGCAAAGGGATATGGAGTTGATGCTCGAGACGAGGACGAAATCGCACAGTTTTTTAAAGAAGTTGAGGAAGAGGTTGCTCCTATAGATGTTGTTATTTTTAACCCAGGTGCAAATGTTTTTTTCCCTATAGTTAATACTACATCAAGAGTCTTCAAGAAAGTGTGGGAAATGGCAGCTTTTGCAGGATTCTTAACGGGAAAAGAGGCTGCAAAATATATGACGGCAAGGAATGAGGGATCTATCTTTTTTACTGGAGCGACTGCTTCAATGAGGGGTGGATCCGGTTTTTCTGCATTTGCTAGTGCAAAATTTGCTTTAAGGGCAGTTTCACAAAGTATGGCTAGAGAACTTGGACCTCAAGGCATTCATGTCGCTCATTTTATAATCGATGGAGCAATAGATACTGCATTTATAAAAGAAAATTTCCCTGACAGATATGCTTTAAAAGAAAAAGACGGTATTCTACAACCTGATGCAATTGCTGATGCGTATTGGTTTGTTCATACGCAGCATAGAAGCGCATGGACGCATGAACTAGATTTACGTCCTTATATGGAAAAGTTTTAATAATTAGAGGAAAAAAATATGAGTTTGAGAGATAAAGTAATTTTTATATCTGGTGGAAGCAGGGGTATAGGCCTTGCTATGGTAAAAAAGGCGGCTGAAGATGGAGCGAAAATAGCTATAGCTGCAAAAACAGCAGAACCACATCCTAAGCTACCAGGAACAATATATACCGCAGCTGATGAAATAGTTGAAGCAGGTGGTGAAGCATTGCCAGTGATTTGTGATATAAGAAATGAAGATAATGTCAGAGATGCCATTAATCAAACTGTTGATCATTTTGGTGGAATTGATATTTGTATTAATAATGCATCAGCAATTCAATTAACGAATGTCACTGATACTGAAATGAAAAGATATGATCTAATGCATCAAATTAATGGAAGAGGCACTTACATGGTAAGTAAATATTGCCTACCTCATTTAAAAAAATCTAATAATCCACATATTTTAAATCTTGCGCCACCTCTAGACATGGAGTCTAAATGGTTTTCAGGAACAGTTGCGTACACAATGGCCAAGTACACAATGAGTATGTGTGTTCTTGGAATGGCAGAAGAATTTAAGGAATTCGGTATAGCTGTGAATGCACTTTGGCCAAGAACTGCAATAGCAACAGCAGCTGTACAAAATCATCTTGGCGGCGATGAAATTATGAAACTCTCAAGAAATGTAGACATAATGGCTGACTCTGCATACGAGATTCTTACAAAAGACTCTAAAGAATTCACTGGAAATTTTTGCATAGATGATATTGTTTTATATGAATCTGGGGTAAAAGACTTCTCAAAATATGCTTCAGTTCCTTTTGGAGAATTAATGCCAGATTTCTTTGTTCCTGAAGATACTCCTTTGCCTGATGAAATTAAGAATAGTTAGTTGAAAGAAGAAGAAGTAATAAATTTAAGCAAAAAATTTAAATTTAACCCTCTAGAGGTAATACCATTAAAACGAGAAGCTAGTGGAAGAGAGTATTGGCGAATAATTAATGATGACGAAGAAACAATTATTCTGTGTTACCTAGACCCGAACGAAGGCGATCACACAAATTTTATTAATATATCTAACGAGCTTAAAAGAAATCATATTTCTGGTGTAGATATTATTCATCATGATAAACAAGTTGGAGTTACCATTCAGGAGGATTTAGGAGACAAAGATTTAATGTCAATATTTAGTGATGATAATAAGGAAGAGCTGATACAAAGATCAATTAAACTCTTGATTGAATTACAAGAATCTGAAATTAAGAATCTGGAAGAATTTACAAAAGAGGACTTAATCAATCAGATGAACTTATTTGATAAAGTTTTTTGCCAAAAATTTTTAAATCTTGCATCAGATGAATCTATTAATGACTTAAAATCAATTACCATTGATAAGCTTTGCCAACATCCTTGGGTTAATTGTCATTTTGATTTTGAAAGACGTAACTTAGTTCTTGATAAGAATAATCATTTAACAGTTATCGATTATCAAGATATGAAAAAGGGACCAATTGGTATTGATATGGCAGGAATCTTAGTAGATCACTATTTTGAAGCAGATATTTCCAAAATTAAGAGTTTTTTAAATTTTTTCTCAACAAATGTTAAATCAGAATATTCAGATGATGCATGTTTTGAATTTACTAGATGGGGCTGCATACAAAGAAATCTTAGAATCCTTGGAACTTTATCAGATTTATATTTAACAAAAGACAGGAGTTTTAGATTAAAAGATATGCCCTTAATTTTGAAGAATCTTACAAAGATGATTCCTGAGGAACATTCTTCTAAACTTTTTTTAGAACAAGAAGTTCAACCACTTTTGTTGAAATCTGTTGAGCAATTATGAAAGTAATGATTTTAGCTGCTGGGTACGGCAAAAGGTTGTTACCCTTAACCAAGAAAACCCCAAAACCGCTCTTAAAAGTAGGCAATAAAACTTTAATCCAACACAACATTGAACATTTAATTAAAAATGACTTTACAGAATTCGTTATTAATATTTCTCATCTTGGTCATATGATTGAAAATCATGTAAAAGAAAAATTCTCCAATATTAATATTGAGTTTTCAAAAGAAGATAACCCTTTAGGAACTGGTGGAGGTATTTTGAATGCTATAGATATATTGGGTGATGAAAATTTCTTAGTTATGAATTCTGATATTTTTCATAAAATTGATATTACAAATTTACCAAAAGAAATTGATGCTGCTCATTTAATTGGAGTTCCAAATCCATCTCATAATCAGGAAGGGGACTTTTGCATCAAAGAGAATAATATTGTTGCTATAGACGAGTTTAATGATTTAACTTGGAGTGGTATCTCCATTATAAATCCAATCATATTTAGAGAAAAAAACTTTAGTTCGGGTTCTTTTAATATTTGGGATACAGTACTTCCAAATTATCTTAATAATGGAAATGTATCAGCTCACAAATCTAATGAATTATGGATAGACGTTGGAACGCATGAACGTTTAAAACTTGCTAATAGCCTATATAATGATCAAAATTAAGTTATGAGTGACCAGAAAAATATAATTGCACCGTCTATCCTAGCATCTGATTTTGCAAGACTTGGAGAAGAGGTACGTAATGTCCTTGATGCAGGAGCTGATTGGGTTCATTTTGATGTAATGGATAATCACTATGTTCCAAATCTCACTATCGGACCAATGGTTTGCAAAGCTTTAAGAGAATATGGCATAAAAGAATTTATTGATGTTCATTTAATGATAGATCCAGTAGATGAATTGGCCCAAAGCTTTATAGATGCTGGAGCAGACTTAATTAGTTTTCATCCCGAAGCAACCAAACATATCCATAGGTCAATTCACGCAATAAAAGACAAGGGCTGTAAGGCAGGACTTGTTTACAATCCTGCAACTCCACTTCACACGTTAGAAAGTGTTCTTGAGGATCTAGATTTAGTATTAATTATGAGTGTAAATCCTGGTTTTGGAGGCCAATCGTTTATTCATAGCTCGCTTGAAAAAATTGCTCAAGTTAGAAAAATGATAGATGAGTCTGGAAAAGATGTCCGCTTGGAGGTAGATGGTGGAATAAATAAGGATACCATTGGTCTAGCATCTGAGGCAGGCGCTGATACATTTGTAGCAGGCTCAGCTATATTCAATACTGAAAATTATGAGCAAACAATATCTGAACTTCGTTCAAAAATTGTTTAAGTACTTTATATTTTTACTTTTTGTAAGCAATCTTCATGCATCAAAGGCCATAGATATTAAAGAATATCTATCTGATATAGAAATTGTTTCAAAATACGAAGATAGAAAGAAAGGACTAATGAACAGAAGATCTATTCCAAATGATTATGGAATGTTATTTATATGGCCATATGAGAGAAAACAATGCATGTGGATGAAAAATACTTATGTTCCATTAAGCGTTGCATACATCGATATTAGAGGAAAAATAATAGAAATATATGATATGGTTCCGTTTTCAAAAGATTCTGTTTGTTCCACTAAGGCAGCAAAATATGCTCTTGAAGTAAATTCTGGATGGTTTGAAGAAAAGAATATAAATATTGGAGACTCAATAGAGATTAAAAAAATACTTTCTAATGATAAGTAAAGAAGAATATATAGAATTTGCAGAAAATGGATTTAATATTGTTCCATTGATTAAATCCATTGAAAAAAAATTGGATTCACCCATAAAAGTTTTTTCAAGAATTAAGAATAAAAAAAATACTTTCTTGCTTGAATCCATTGAAGGTGGAGAAAAATGGGCTCAGTACTCAATTATTGGATTGGATTGCAAAGACTCTATTAAGGTATCAGATAATAAAATTGAAATTAAAACAGCTCTGGGAACTAATCTAATTGAATGTAAAGAGCCCCTAAATGAACTAAATAAATTAATTGGCGAATACAAGACCCCAATTTTAGATGATATGCCACGATTTTATGGAGGATATGTCGGTTTTTTTGCGTATGAAAGTGCTAAGTATGCTGAAAATAAAATTAATGCCCTTCAAAGAAAAGACTCAAAATTTGATGTACATATGCCTGATATTTATTTGGTAAAGTCTGAAAAAATAATTGTTTACGACAACTTTAATAACAGTATTCAAGCAATTTATAATGCAAACCCTCAAAAGACATCATATGAAGATGCTTTGGCAATCATTGATGAGATTCAAAACAGCATTGATCATTCTGGAGAATTTAAAAAAACTTCATATTCAAATACTACTGGGCAATTAGAATTTAAATCAAATTTTACAAAAAATGAGTACATTTCGTCTGTGAATAAAATTAAAGAATATATAAAAGAAGGTGATGTAATGCAGGTTGTACTAGCACAAGATTTTTATAAATCCTTCAATGGCGATTCATTTGAATTATATGCCGCTCTAAGACAGATAAACCCATCACCATATATGTATTATCTCAACCTTGATGAGTGTGAGGTGGTTGGATCCTCACCCGAAATATTGGTCAGATTAGAAGATAGAAATATTACTCTCAGACCAATTGCAGGTACAAGAAAAAGAGGTGCAAACGAAGAAGAGGATAAAAATAATGAGAAAGATTTATTAAATGATCCGAAAGAATTAGCTGAGCATCTTATGCTTATAGATCTTGGAAGAAATGATGTTGGAAGAGTTTCTGAAATTGGTAGTGTGAAACTAACTGAAAAAATGGTGATCGAAAGATACTCCCATGTCATGCATATAGTATCAAACGTAGTAGGCAAATTATCTAGGGGATTAAATTTTACTGATGCTCTTAAAGCTACTTTGCCAGCCGGGACTCTTTCAGGTGCACCAAAAATAAGAGCCATGGAAATAATTAATGAGCTTGAGCCAAGTTCAAGAGGTATTTATGGAGGTGCAATAGGTTATATATCTTGGAATGGTAATATTGATACTGCGATTGCGATAAGAACAGCTGTAATAAGGGATAACAAAATTCACGTTGGAGCCGGAGCAGGCATAGTTGCTGATTCAGATCCAGAAAAGGAATGGGAGGAATGTGTCCAAAAATCAGAAGTATTTTTAGACGCGATGGAGATGATTTCATGATCATTGTTATAGATAATTATGATAGTTTCACCTATAACCTAGTCCATTATATTGGTGAGTTTGAACAAGACATCAAAGTCATAAGGAATGATGAAATGTCCGTATCTGAAATTATGGACAACAATCCAAACAAGATTGTAATATCACCTGGTCCATGCACCCCAAAAGAGGCAGGTATATCAGTTGAACTTGTGAAGACTGCAGAAGTTCCAATTCTTGGAGTGTGTTTAGGACATCAAGCAATTGGTGCAGCTTTTGGTGGAAATATTATTAAGGCACCAGAAGTTTTTCATGGAAAAACTTCAAGCATCGATCATGATGGAAGCCTACTTTTTAGTGAAATTGAAAAATCTTATGATGTTGTAAGATACCATAGCCTAATAATTGATATGAAAACTTTGCCAAGAGAACTCAATGTGACTGCAACTTTGAGTGATGATAAAGAGATAATCATGGCGGTTGAGCACATCAATAGACCAATTTATGGTGTTCAGTTTCATCCTGAATCAATTGATACAAATAATGGCACAAAGCTTATAGAAAACTTTATTAAGAAAATATGAAAGGCTTTATTAACAAAATAAATAATAAAGAAGATCTAACTCTTAACGAGATGCAAGAAGCCATTAATTTAATAATGTCTGGAATGTCTGATGATGAGGATATTGAATCTTTTCTTATTGGATTAAATGGAAAGGGTGTATCGGAGACTGAAGTTACTGCTGCTGCAATTGTGATGAAAGAAAAATCTTTAAAATTTGATATAGGCGATGGTTCACATATTGATACTTGTGGAACAGGTGGAACAGGTCTACATACTTTTAATTGCTCAACAGCCTCATCTTTTGTTGCTGCAGCTGCAGGAGCAAAAATCACTAAGCATGGTAATAAAGCAATTTCTAGCAAATCTGGTAGTGCAGATTTTCTTACACAGTCAGGTGCAAACATAAATCATGAAAGAGAAAAATTAATATCAATTTTTGATAAAGTTGGATTCGTATTTTTATTTGCGCCACTTCATCATGAAGCGATGAAGTTTGTGATGCCAGTTAGACAAAAAATTGCTGAAAAAACTATTTTTAATTTGTTAGGGCCGCATACTAATCCATGCAGTGCAAAAAAACAGGTCTTAGGAGTTTACGATGAGAAGCTTGTAAAAATGTTTTCTAATGTTGCAAAAAATCTTGATATGAAACATGTCATGATTGTTCACGGCGATGATGGTCTTGATGAGATTTCAATTTGTTCAGAAACCATTGTTTCAGAATTAAAAGACAATAATATTAGTGAATATAAAATTTCTCCAAAAGATTATGGACTAAACATATCTTCATTTGATCAAATTGCTGCGAATTCTTCAGACGAAAGCCTTTTACTCGTTAATAGCGCATTTAATGGAGAGAGTTCTGCTGTGCAAGACATGATCGCATTAAATAGTGGGGCTGCTTTATATGTAGCAAATGTAGTTAACTCTATAAGTGACGGCATAGAAATGGCATTTGATTGTATGAATAACGGACAAGCTGCACAAAAATTGTCAGATTATGTGAGGGTTTCAAACGAATAATGAATATTCTTGATGAAATAGTAGCAAAAACAAAATCTAAACTTGAAGAAAAAAAACAAGGACTATCGCTTGAAGA
>SHBF01000027.1 GCA_004212975.1 SAR86 cluster bacterium | reverse complement strand
TTTCTTTATAAATATTTTTCAAAGACGAAGGTATTGGTTTATTTGGTCTTACTGAAAAAGCTAAGCCGTTTGCAACACCTTTTTGAAAGTATGGATCTTGCCCAAATATCACCACTTTTGTTTTTGAAAAAGAACAGTATTTGAATGCGTTAAAGATTTCATTGTATGGCGGACAAATAGTTTTATTTTTTTCAATTTCTTTAGTTACAAATTTAATTGGGGCATCAATAAGTGACGAAAATGTAGCGTTTTCAAATAAATTTTTCCAATGTTCTTGTATATGTGAATCAATGTTTTTTTTATTCATTTTTGCTATAAATTTTATCCACAGAAACTGTGGATAAAGTTATGGATAACTTTATTTATACCATATTAAGTGGCTTTAAATAAGGGTTTTTTCTAAGTTGTATAAATTTTGTACAAAAAACATAAAAATGACCTTATATCAATATTTTATGTATTTTTTATAAATTATATGCATAAAATTTACATCAAAATATAATGTCTCCAACAACACTATTTTATTCTGTTGACAAGTATATTTTTAATAAAGTTATAAAAATTAAATATTAAGACAAATGTTTTTATAAAATTCGGACTTCTTTAGCAAATTCTTACGCTTAAAACCCTTTTCATTTTTTTTATAGTATCTATTAGTTTCTTTGATGGCTCTAGCTGTAGATCTATTAAAGTTATAGCAATTTCATTTCTACTTTTGTTAATCATGTCAGCAATGTTAAGATTTTCTGAAGCAATTTCTCCAGTTATACGACCTATTACTCCGGGCTCATCATTATGAACAATAACTAGCCTATTTTCTGTTGTCCTTCCAAGTTTAACTCTAGGAAAATTAACTGAATTTATTATTTCTCCATCTTTTAAAAATCTATTTGCTTGTTCTGCTGCCATGATTGCACAATTAACTTCTGCCTCTTCAGTGCTTGCACCAAGATGAGGCATTAAAATAACATCATCGTATTCATTTGATCTTTTAATCATTTCTGGTGTTGGGAAATCAGTTACAAAACAACTTATATTTTTATTTTTGAGAGCTTCTAAAATATCTTCGTTATTTACGATAGCTCCCCTTGACAGGTTAATTAACTTTGCTCCTTTTTTTATGTGCTTAAGGTTATCTTTTGCAATTAAGTTTTTTGTTTCATCCACCAGAGGAACATGAATTGAGATGTAATCAGAATTAGATAAAAGATATTTTAAATCGTCTGCTTTCTCAACTTCTTTTGGTAATTGCCAAGCAGAATCGATAGAAATATTTGGATCATATCCAATAATTTTCATTCCCATGCTCTCAACTGATTGGGCTAAAAGAGATCCAATTGATCCTAATCCAATTATTCCTATTGTTTTGCCTTTTAACTCACTACCTTTAAACGTTTTTTTATTTAATTCAACCAAGTTATTTACATCATTACTGTTTTTTTCTTCAATATTTTGTGCAAATTTGTGGCCTTGAATAATGCCTCTTGAGGATAACAACAGCCCGCAGATAACAAGTTCTTTGACTGCATTAGCATTTCCTCCAGGAGTATTAAATACTACAACACCCTTTTCTGTAGCCATACTTAAAGGAATATGGTTGACACCTGCTCCTGCTCGACATATACATCTAAGTGATGGATTAAAGTCTTTCTCAATAAGATTATGACTTCTTATAAGTAGTGCATCTGGATCATTCTCATTTTTTATAAACCCATTGTCTTCTAAACAATCAATTCCTTGCAGAGCAATATTATTAAAAATTTTATATGTATACATTTCGATAAGAATAATTAAAACATTAGTAGAAAAACATAAGCATTATATACAAAATTGACATATATTAACTGTACATATGAGTATTCACATTAATAATTTAACTTTTTCTCATGATGATTCTTCGCTATTGCACGATTTATCTTTCTCAGTTGAAAAAAATCAAATAGGTTTCGTGTCAGGAAGTAGTGGTATTGGTAAAAGCAGCCTCTTTAATATAATTGCAGGACTTATTCTGCCTGAAAATGGCAAAATAATGCTTGATGATATTCTTTTTAATGATAAAAATTTTTCACTAGAGACTGAAAAAAGGAAGATTGGTTATGTTTTTCAAGATTTTGCATTATTCCCGCACATAAATGTTAAAAGAAATATTCAATATGCAATGTCTTCCGAAGAAAATGAACTCTTTGATGAATTAATATCAAAACTGGGTCTATTAGAGTTTTTAGATAAAATGCCTCATGAATTATCTGGTGGTCAACAACAAAGAGCGGCTCTTCTGAGAGCTATTTTAATGAAACCAAAAATTCTTCTGTTGGATGAGCCGTTTTCAAATCTTGATAAAGATAATATTATTGCTGCTCAAAAAATAATTAGTCAAATCATAAGCTTATTTGATATACCTTGCCTACTTATATCTCATGACATTCAATCATCTGAAAATTTTCAAGTAGATAAAGAAATTATAATCAGCTAGTCATTAGCGATTTTTCAACATATGATTTCCAATCATTAAAGGCCCTATCATAAGTCTTTGTTAATTCAGTATTTGGTGTAAAAACATTCACGTCATCTTTTTTTGAATTATTAATACTTAATCCAGAAGCGAGCATGCAAACTTTACACGCGCCAATAGCAGTTGATTCAACATTTTTTGGTTGAATGATTTTTTTATTAAGAGTATCTGCAAGTAGTTGACAAAATGAGTTATTTTTCACCATGCCGCCATCTACTGAGAGATTAGTTATTTGAATGTCATACTCTTCCAAAATGGAAGTAATTTCTTTAGTTTGAAAAGAAATTGAATGAAATGCAGCAGTTACCATATCTTCGATTGAGGAATCCTGAGTAAGTCCATAAAAACCCCCTCTGATATCTGAATTCCAATGAGGAGCGCCTAAACCATTAAAAGCTGGTAAGAAAAGAACATTATTGCTATTTCCATTCTTATTAAGATATTTCTCGCTATCTTCTGCGCTTTCAAAAAATTTCATTTTATCTCGGAGCCATTTAATTATGGTTCCTGATGAATAAATGCTACCTTCAATAGCATAATGAACTTTATTGTCTAATTGATATGCCACCGTTGTAAGCAATCCTTCATCAATATTTAATGGCTTTTCTTCTGTATTTACCATTAAGAAGCAACCCGTTCCATATGTAGATTTCATGTCACCATTATTAAAGCAACCTTGTCCAACAAGAGCTGCTTGCTGGTCTCCAATAACACCTCTAATGGGAATCTCACAATCATTTATTTTTAAATTACCAAAATCGCCATCACAACTTAACACTTCAGGCATCATGGTTTTAGGTATTTCAAATAATTCCAATAGCTCATCATCCCATTCCATACTTTTTATATTAAAAAGCAATGTTCTTGACGCGTTTGTAACATCTGTGAAATGATTCTTTTCTTTAGAAAGCATATAAATAAGATATGAATCAACAGTTCCAAACAATAATTCACCTTTGCTTGCTTTTTCTCTTGCGCCGTCAACATTATCTAGAATCCATTTAATCTTTGTTGCTGAAAAATATGGATCAAGAAGTAGTCCTGTTTTTTCTTTTATGGCTGGTTCATGACCGTTTGATTTCAGATATGAGCAATATTCATGTGTTCTTCTATCTTGCCAAACAATTCCAGGATATATTGCTTCACCAGTTGCTTTTGACCAGACTATTGTCGTTTCTCTTTGATTTGTAATACCGCATGCTTCAAGACCTATATCAGCGCTTACAACTTTATTAAGTGTATTTGTAACTGTTTCTACTATTTTCTTCGGCTCTAGCTCAACCCAGCCATCCTCTGGATAAGTAAGATCATATTCTTCTTGCGCATCTGTCACTAAATTTAAATTTGCATCAAAAATTATTGATCTTGAACTTGTGGTTCCTTGATCTATTGATAAAAAGTTTTTCATATCATCACTCCAATACTAATTATCCACAATTTATACACTTATTTCCAACATTATAAAAACACCTTTTATACACTATATTGTGCAAAAAAATGAAATTGTCACAATATATTGTGTTTTTTTACTTGATTCTTTATCCACAATAAGTATAGTTAGTCAGTAGGAGATAAAATTTACGTTACTGCAGAATTACTTAAATTTTTCCAAAAAAGAAAAAAATAAAACTTTTGATAAAAGAAGATGAATAGCGGATAAAGAAAAAATGGAAGTTCAACAACAAAATCAGAAAGAAAATATTAGTCAATCTATCAGCGAAATAGAAACAACAGCACCGGGAAAGCTAAGAGTAATAAAAAGAAATGGGAAAGTTGTTCCTTTTGAGGACGATAAAATAAAAGTGGCTATAACCAAAGCATTTTTAGCTATTGAATCTGGAAATGCAGCAGCAAGCGAAAGAATACATAAAAAGGTTGGTGAACTTACTGATGCTGTTGTAGAGGTTTTTAAGAGACGAATGCCCTCAGGAGGAACTCTTCATATAGAAGAGATACAAGATCAAGTAGAACTTCAGCTCATGAGGTCAGAGGAACTTGATGTTGCAAAAAGTTACATACTATATAGAGCAGAAAGAACACAAGAAAGAAAAAAGGAAAAGGTTGAAATAGATCTGCCTGATGTTCCAAGTATAAATATTACAAAAAGCGATGGAAGCTTGGTGCCTCTTGATGTGGAGAAAGTTGCAGCATTGATAAGTGATGCGTGTGAAGACTTGGAAGAAGTATCAGTTAATGAGGTTTTAGATGAAGCTTTAAAAAATTTATATGATGGAGTGTCAATTTCAGACATGAGAACAAGTCTTGTTATGTCAGCAAGAA
This sequence comes from SAR86 cluster bacterium, assembly GCA_004212975.1. Lineage (GTDB taxonomy): Bacteria > Pseudomonadota > Gammaproteobacteria > Magnimaribacterales > D2472 > SAR86A. The sequence continues at coordinate 7,895 of SHBF01000027.1, read as the reverse complement.
CAAAGGTTGAGAAAGAACCTAATTATTCTTTTGTAACAGCAAGAATACTCATGGATCAAATAAGAAGTGAAGCATTGAATTTTCTTGGTGTTGCTGAAGAATCGACATATCAAGAAATGGAATCAAACTATCCAAAAGCATTTAAGGCGTACATAGATAAAGGAATAGAGCTTGATATATTAAATCCTGAACTTAAAACCTTTGACATTGAGAAGCTTGGAAAAGCAATAGATTTTACTAGAGATAATCAATTTACATATTTAGGCCTACAAACCCTATATGACAGATATTTTATTCATTGTGATGACGTAAGATATGAGCTACCTCAAGTATTTTTCATGAGAGTTTCAATGGGACTTGCAATAGAAGAAGAAAACAGAGAAGAGAGAGCAATAGAGTTCTACAAGCTTCTTTCTAGCTTTGATTACATGAGTTCTACACCAACTTTATTCAATTCTGGGACAAAAAGACCACAATTATCTTCATGCTATCTAACAACAATACCCGACGACCTAGATGGTATTTTCTCAGCAATGAAAGATAATGCATTATTGTCAAAATGGGCTGGAGGCTTAGGTAATGATTGGACTCCAGTAAGAGCCATGAATTCTTACATCAAAGGAACAAATGGAAAAAGTCAGGGTGTGGTTCCCTTCTTAAAAGTTGCAAATGATACTGCTGTTGCTGTAAATCAAGGTGGTAAAAGAAAAGGCGCTATGTGTGGTTATTTAGAGACTTGGCATTTGGATATTGAAGAGTTTTTAGAGCTTAGAAAAAATACTGGCGACGAAAGAAGAAGAACACATGATATGAACACTGCAAATTGGGTGCCTGATCTATTTATGAAAAGAGTGGAAAAAGACGAAAACTGGACACTTTTTTCACCTGGAGAAACATCAGAACTGCATGATCTAATTGGTAAAGCTTTTGAAGAAAAGTACGAAGAATATGAAGAAAAGGCAAAAAATGGTGAAATGGATCAATTCAAATCTGTTCCGGCAAAAGAGCTATGGAGAAAAATGCTTACAATGTTATTCGAAACAGGACATCCCTGGATTACATTTAAAGACTCTTGCAACCTAAGATCACCACAACAGCACTCAGGAGTTGTTCATTCATCAAACCTGTGTACTGAGATCACCCTAAATACAAGCGCTGATAATGAAATTGCTGTTTGTAATTTAGGCTCCGTTAATCTTGCAAATCATATGAAAAATGGAAAGCTTGATGAAGAAAAAATTAAACAAACTGTTTCTACAGCTATAAGAATGTTAGATAACGTCATAAACATTAATTATTATTCTGTTGATACTGCTAAAAATTCAAACTTAAAACACAGGCCAATAGGACTTGGTCTTATGGGTTTCCAAGATGCACTTTATTTACAAAATATACCTTACTGCAGCGACGAGGCTATAGAGTTTGCAGATAGAAGCATGGAACTAATTAGTTATAACGCAATATATGCCTCAACAGAGCTGGCAAAAGAAAGAGGCGCATATGATAGCTTTGACGGATCCTTATGGAGCAAGGGGATACTTCCAAAGGATTCATTAAATATTCTTGAGGAAAACAGAGGAAGTGAGTATCTAAATGTTGACAGATCTGAAACATTAGATTGGGAGACACTAAGAAAGAAAGTTAAAAAAGATGGGATGAGAAATTCAAATGTTATGGCAATTGCGCCAACAGCTACTATTTCTAACATCACTGGAATAACACAATCAATTGAACCTACATATCAAAACTTGTATGTAAAATCTAACTTATCAGGCGAGTTTACGATTGTAAATCCTCATCTTGTAAGAAAATTAAAAGAATTGGATTTATGGGATGATGTAATGATTAATGATCTAAAGTATTTTGAAGGAAGCTTGTCAGAGATTTCAAGAATACCTGAAGACATTAAGAAGCTTTTTTCAACTGCATTTGAGGTTGAGCCAAGGTATATCGTTGAATCTGCAAGCAGAAGACAAAAATGGATAGATCAAGCTCAATCACTAAATTTATATATTGGAAATGCTGATGGTAAAAAGCTAGACATAACATACAGAATGGCGTGGTATTCAGGTTTAAAAACAACTTATTATCTAAGATCGATTGCAGCGACATCAACAGAAAAATCTACAGTTCAACAGGGAAAATTAAACGCAGTAAGTTCTGACGCAAGTCAGGCTTCAACAAAGGAGCTGGGTGCACCTGCACCTGTTCCAACAGCATGCTCACTGGATGATCCAGATTGTGAAGCATGTCAATAAATTAAAAGGAGAAAGAAATGTTAAATTGGGATGAATACGGAAAAGATGAAAATTCCACACCTCCGGTTGTATCAGAGCCAAAAACTGAAGTAGTTAATAAAACTGCTGAGGTTAAACAACCTGAACCTCCTCAACCAGCTGAGTCTACAGTATCTACCGAACCATCCAATATCGGTGAAGGATCTAGAGCAGAAGCAGCCCGTAAAGCTGTAAATAATCTAGATGAAACAGCTGGTAATGAGGAACTTGACGAAATGATGGCTAATGCAGGTCGGGTGCAAGTTGACCAAAAAATGATGATCAATTGTAAAGCTGACCTAAATCAATTAGTGCCATTCAAATATGATTGGGCGTGGCAGAAATATCTTGATGGAAGTGCGAACCATTGGATGCCACAAGAAATAAATATGACAAATGATATTGTCTTATGGAAGTCTGAAGACGGATTAACAGAAGATGAGAGAGTAATTGTAAAAAGAAACTTAGGCTTCTTCTCAACAGCAGATTCTCTAGTTGCAAATAATCTTGTGCTTGCATTATATAGGTTAATTACAAATCCTGAGTGCAGACAATATATTCTCAGACAAAGCCTTGAAGAGGCAATTCATACTCATGCATATCAGTATTGTATTGAATCTCTAGGAATGGACGAAGGAGAAATATTCAACATGTACAGAGAAGTTCCTTGCGTTGCAAGAAAAGCATCATGGGGTCTTAAGTACACTCAAGAAATTTCTGATCCAGACTTTAAAACAGGCACTGTCGAAACAGATAAGCAACTACTAAAAAATCTCATAGCATTTTATTGTGTTTTAGAAGGCATTTTCTTTTATTGTGGTTTTACACAGATTCTCTCCATGGGAAGAAGAAATAAAATGACAGGAACAGCAGAACAATTTCAATATATCTTAAGAGACGAATCTATGCATGTAAATTTTGGTATCGATGTAATTAATCAAATCAAAATAGAAAATCCTCATTTATGGGATGATCAGATGAAAGCTGATGCGGCGCAGATGATTCTTGAAGGAACTGAGTTAGAAATTCAATACGCAAGAGATACTATGCCAAGAGGTGTATTAGGAATGAATGCATCTATGATGGAAGAGTATCTAAAATTTATTGCAAATAGAAGGCTCACACAGCTTGGTCTTGATGAAGAGTTTACAGGAGTATCAAATCCATTCCCTTGGATGTCAGAAATTATTGATTTAAGGAAAGAGAAAAATTTCTTTGAAACAAGAGTTACTGAATATCAGGTTGGCGGTGCATTAAACTGGGAATAAACCTTGAAGCTTTATTCAAGCCCAGTTGCCCCTAGCCCAAGAAAGGTTCTCATCTTCAATGCTGAAAAAGGTATTACAGACATAGAAGTTAAGAACCTTGACATAGGGAAGCTAGAGCACAAAACACCAGAATATAAAAAAATTGCTCCAAATTCTCGCATACCTGCACTCGTTTTGGATAATGGAGAAGTAATACTTGAAACAACTGCTATCTGTAGATATTTAGAGTGCTTGCATCCTGAACCAAACTTGTTTGGAGATAATGCAGATGAGATCGCACAAATTGAAATGTGGTATTCAAGAATTTCTTTTGAACTAATGGTGCCTTTGATGCATGGATTTAGACATACTCACCCGCATATGAGTGCACTTGAAAATCAAAATAACGAATTTGGATTGGCACAAAGAGAATTAGCAGTTAAATCACTAAAATATTATGATGAAATAATGGCGGATAAAGAATTTATAGCCTGCAATAAGTTTTCATATGCTGATATCCAAGCTGTAACATCACTTCAATTTCTTGTTCGCCTTAACAAGATAAATATAAATGATTATAAAAATTTATCCAATTACATAAATAATATTGCGGAAAGACCTAGCTTTGCTTAATGCAACTATTTGTTTATTAATTCAAAAAATTTAAGAGTTTGTTCTCCTCCATTTTGAAGAGCCCGCGCATCTGTCATATCAGAAATTTTGTCCCAATTAGCTTCAATGTTTTCAGGTGTCATGTCTTCACCCATTCCCAGAGATACCCCCATAGTTTCATGTATGAATATTCTAGAGAAAACTCCTGCACCAGCAGCCATAATGGCTCCGTTAGGTGCATTTTCACTTGATAAATAGATTACTGCAGGTGTAACGAATTCTGGTTGAAGATTTTTGCCAAAGTCTTCTGGAATTAAACCTTCAGTCATTCTTGTATAAGCAACAGGTGTAATAGAGTTTGTAAAAACATTTTTACTTTGGCCTTCAATTTTTAAGGTATTCATAAGGCCGACCATTGCCATCTTTGCAGAGCCGTAGTTAGTTTGGCCAAAGTTACCAAAAACACCACTTGAGGAGCTTGTAAAAACAATGCGGCCATACTCTTGTTCTCTCATAATAGGAAAAATTGTATGTGTGCAATTTAAGCTTCCTTGAAAATGAACATCCATTACCAAATTAAAATCTTCAAGAGTTACTTTATGAAAACTTTTATCTCTAAGAATTCCAGCATTATTTACCAAAATATCTATTCTTCCCCACTTTTCCATGGTTTGATTAGTCATTTCTTTTACTGCATCCAAATCGGTGACACTAGCACCATTTGCAATAGCTTCGCCACCTTCAGATTTAATAATATCTACGACCTCATTTGCTGCATCACTGGCACCACTGCCATCAACACTTCCACCAAGATCATTTACAACAACTTTTGCTCCTCGTCTTGCTAACTCAAGTGCATGTTCTTTGCCTATACCACCACCAGCACCTGTGACAATTGCAACCCTATCATCAAATCTTATTGACATGTTCTTTCTCCAAAATAATAAAGTAAATTTGAATTCGAATTGGAGATATTTTAATCAAAAAAAATCCCATTTACTACGATATAAAACTAAGGATTCCAATTCAATTTAAGAATATAATGTATCATCAGTTTTTCAAAAGGGTTTTTAATGAGTAAATCTATAAAAGTTGTTGTTACTGGAGCTGCAGGGCAAATTGCCTATTCTTTAATACCAAGATTAGTCGATGGAAATACATTTGGAGATAAAATCGTTGATCTTGCATTAGTTGAAATTCCTCAAGTTGTTGATAAGTTAAAGGGTGTAGTCATGGAGCTTGAAGATTCCTATTTTCCAAAAATGGGTAAAGTTACATATACCGATAATTTTGAAGAGGCATCAAAAGATGCTGACTGGTTCTTACTAGTTGGAAGTATTCCTAGAGGTATTGTCTACAACGGAAAGAAGATTGAAGAAAGATCAGATCTTTTAAGTATTAATGGTGGTATTTTTGTTCAACAAGGTGAAGCAATTGGAAAATATGGAAAAGATGATGCTAAGATCTTAGTTGTTGGTAATCCTGCAAATACAAATGCTTTCATTGGAAAAGATGCTGCTAACAATGACAATCAACTTTGGATGGCAATGACAATGCTAGATTCTAATAGAGCCAAGTCTATTCTTGCGAAAAAAACAAACAATAATGTTTCTGATGTTAAAAATATGATTATTTGGGGAAATCATAGTCCAACTATGTATCCTGACTCAGAAAATGCTCTAATCTCTGGAAAGCTAGGTAGCGAAGTAATAAATGATATGAATTGGATGGAATCTGAATTCATTCCCAAAGTCCAACAAAGAGGAAAAGCGGTTATAGATGCCAGAGGCGCATCTTCTGCAACATCTGCTGCAAAAGCAGCAATAGATACTGTTATTGCTTGCGAAAACCCAACTGATTCAGGTGATTGTTTTAGTGCAGCAATTGCAAGTGATGGCGCATATGATGTTCCTGAGGGCATTATATGTGGTTATCCCTTAATTACTTTGGATAATGGATCAATAGAAATTAAAAGAGATATCTCATTATCAGAATTTGCAAAATCTAAATTTAAGATATCTATAGATGAACTTTTATCAGAAAGAGAAGCTGTAAAACATCTCTTAAAATGACAAAAAAAGAAAAAATTCTTCATAGTTATATTACAAATATTATTGAAGATGAAAATCCTAAGAATATTTTTATACTTTCTTCACAAGATATATCCAAGCTTATTAAAAGAATAGAAAAATTAAGTGTCAATAGATTATCTATTGGTCCTAATATTGAAAAATTATCAAATGAAAACTTTGATTTATTTATTATCTTGGATGATATACATGCATCTGAATCAAGTATTGGAACAATAAAAAATCTTTTAAGCCATAAAATCGCGATTTTTACTAACTTTGAAGATGATCAAGAAACAAATAAAGTTATGCTTAAACTTGGGTTCCAAACAGAATTAATTGATAAAAATAATAAATTAAAATGTTTCTCATATAATTTAAAAACATATAACAACAAGAGAACCTGGAACAACCCAAAGGGTTGGGCTAATCCTGAAAATTTTGATAAGTTTAGATGGTGATAAATTTAAATTAAGATTTCAATTGAGGAAATAACAACACATCTCTAATAGAAGACTGATTAGTCAATAACATAACTAGCCTATCTACACCCATCCCGACTCCTACTGCAGGCGGCATACCGTGTTCAAGCGCTGTAATATAGTCTTGGTCAAAGTCCATAGCTTCTTTATCTCCAGAGTCTTTTGCAGCCACTTGTTCTTCAAATCTGGTAGCTTGATCATCAGGATCATTAAGTTCACAAAAACCATTAGCAAACTCTTTTCCACCAATAAATAATTCAAATCGATCGGCATAATCTGGATTTTCTTCATTTCGTCTAGATAGTGGCGAAACCTCAACGGGATATTCTGTAACAAATGTTGGATCGATTAGTTTGCTCTCTACAGTTGCTTCAAATACTTCTAAAAGAATTCTTCCAATACCCCAACTTTTTTCAACTTTTACTTTATTGCTAGTTAGAATATTTTGAAGTTTTTTCTTATCACTTAAATCATCTTTACTTAATTCTTTATTAAACTCTAAAACTAAATCTGAAAGAGTTGATTGTTTAAAATTATTTAGGTCAACTTTTATATCTCCCCATTCAATTTTCAATTCACAGTCAGCTGCTTTGGCAGCATTTAAAATAATATCTTTTGTTAGATCCATCTGATCTTGCATGCTTGCATAAGCTTGATACCACTCCATCATGGTAAATTCTGGATTATGTTTAGTAGATAAGCCTTCATTTCTAAAACTTCTATTAATTTCAAAAACGCGTTCAAAACCTCCAACTAATAGTCTTTTTAAATATAGTTCTGGCGCAATCCTTAAATAAAGATCTTGTCCCAGGGCATTATGTTGAGTTACAAATGGACGTGCTACTGCACCCCCGGCCAAAGGATGCATCATTGGTGTCTCAACTTCTAAATAGCCTGATTCATTCATTTTCTTTCTAAGAGAATCAATTATTTTTGTTCTTTTAATAAAAACTTTCTTAGTATCATTATTTGTCATTAAGTCCAGATATCTTTGTCTATACCTTGCTTCTATATCTGTTAAACCCTTAAATTTTTCGGGCATTGGTCTTAATGATTTAGTAATCATTTCTAAATCCCATACATCTATGGTTAACTCATCTGTTTTAGTGCGAAACAGAGAGCCTGATACGCCAACAATATCTCCAAGATCCCATGTTTTAAAATCTTCATAAACACTCTCATCAACATTATTTTTTGTTACATAGATTT
>SHBF01000026.1 GCA_004212975.1 SAR86 cluster bacterium | reverse complement strand
TTAATAGACCTTGACCCACAAGGGAATGCCACAACCGCAGCAGGCATTAAGGGAAACGCAATAATAAATCTTTACAACCACTACTTTGAAAATACTTCAATAGAAGACTGTGTTTATGAAAGCAGCGATAGTTATAAAATTATACCTGGAGGAGAGGAGCTCATTGCCCTTGAAATAGCAATAAGAAATGACAACAAACAAGGCTTCATGTCTAAAAGCTTAGAACCAATTTCTCAAAACTATGACTATACAATTATTGATACACCTCCGACCCTAAACCAACTCACAATTGAGGGCCTGTTTTGCGCCTCTGGAACACTAATCCCACTTCAGTGCGAATATTATTCGCTCGAGGGTGTAACAGGACTCATGAATACAATTGAAACAATATCAAACAAAAACATGTCATCAAACAGGATACTTGGGATAGTAAGAACAATGGTGGATATGAGAAACAACCTTGCAAAAGAGGTTTCCGATGAGCTTGAAAAACATTTTGAAAGCTTGGTATTTAATACCCTTATTCCAAGAAATGTAAAACTAGCCGAAGCTCCAAGCCATGGAATATCTGGTATAAAATATAAACCAGATTCTTATGGAGCAAGAGCATATTTAGCGCTAGCAGGAGAGCTTATTAGAAAGGTGGAGTATGTCTGAAGAAAATAAAACACTTAACAAAGGACTAGATGCGCTTTTGGGACAATCTAATACCAACCAAAGATCTGTAAAAGAAATAGAAATATCAAAAATTAAGCCAGGTAGATTTCAACCAAGATCAAACTTTGATAGTGAAAAACTTCAGGAATTAACTGAATCGATAAAAAAACAAGGGGTTCTTTCGCCTATTTTGGTTAGAGAGCTTGGTCTTAATGAGTATGAGGTTATTGCTGGCGAGAGAAGGTTAAGATCATCAAAAATGGCTGGACTGGAAACTATACCCTGTCTGGTGGACCAAAAAAAAGATCAAGACGCTCTTGTGTCCGCACTTATTGAAAATCTTCAAAGAGAGGACCTCAATCCTGTTGAAGAGGCAAGAGGCCTTGATAGACTAAAAAGAGAATTCGGGCTTACACAAGACGAAGTGGCGTCTTCAACAGGCAAGGCAAGGAGTACAATCGCGAACTCACTTAGAATATTATCTTTACCTAAATCAGTTCTTGATTTGCTTTCAGAAGGAAAAATTGAAAAAGGACACGCAAAACTTTTGGCATCAATGCCTCCTTCTGATGCAGAAAAAATAACAAGAAAAATCATAAAAGAAAGATTGACCGTAAAAGACCTAAGCAATATTTCTTTAAAAACCAAACCCAAAAATTCACCAAAATTCAAACAAAAAGATACCGATATGTTGAATATAGAACAAGAGATGTCTGAATCGTTTGGACATAAAATTGAAATAGAAACTAAGAATAAAAAATCTGGAAAAGTAAATATTTTTTATAAAAGCCTTGATGAACTTGATAATATTATTGCAAAGATAAAAAAATAAGTTACAAACAGCTTGTTTATCAATGATTATATTTCTATAATTCTCGCCAGAAAAAATATATAAATATATCCCAAAGCCCGAGTTTGAAAAATATTAATTTTAGTAAAAGAATAAAGCTAATTTTGTTGTTAAATCTTATAATTTTTGCTCTCGGAACTGTTGCAAATACTTATTTTGCAGTTATCGCATCTGGTTATATTGCAACAATGTTAATGATTTACTTTTTAGGAACCAAAATTAAAGATTTTATAATTAATGTTGGTTATATATGGATTTCAAAATGGACAGTTTTTATTATTTTCTTGGCACTCACGGGTATTTATTTACCTGATGCTTTCTTGTATTCTTTACTTATGTTTATTGTGTTTAATATAACCATTAATCCATCTGATTTTATTAAAGAAAAAGGCACCCAATAATCATGGCATCTGAACTAACAACAGAATCATATATAAGCCACCATTTAACTAATTTAACATGTGGAAAGACTGCGGAAGGCTGGACCTGTAACCCATATAAAGTTGATCAAATGGGCTTTTGGGCTTTTCATGTTGATTCGTTGTTTTGGTCAATTGGCCTAGGAGCATTATTTGTTTTTGTTTTTAGAAAGGCCATATCAAAAAACTCTGATGCTAGTGTTGCACCAAGTGGAATGCAAAATTTTGTTGAAATGAGTATTGAGTTTGTAGAAGACAACGTCCAATCACTATTTGGATCAGTAAAAAATACACTCATTGCGCCATTAGCATTGACTGTTTTTGTATGGATTTTGCTTATGAACCTTATGGACTTGGTTCCAGTAGATTTTTTACCGGTGCTTGCGGGGCATGTTGCATATGCAATTGCTGGTGATGCTGTAGAATGGATTAAAGGCCCAGAGTCTCTTTATTTTAAAGTTGTACCAACCACAGATCCAAATATAACCCTGGGAATGGCTTTTGGAATTTTTATTCTTACCATCTACTACAGCATAACAGTTAAGGGATTAAAGGCCTTTGTTGCTGAACTTACACTTCATCCTTTTGGCAAATACATGATACCAATCAATTTTGTTTTAGAAATGGTTAACTTTATTGCAAAACCAATATCGCTCGGCCTAAGACTTTTTGGAAATTTATATGCAGGTGAAATGATCTTTATCTTAATTGCATTAATGTTATTTTTTAGTAGCATACCAATTGGAGTACTTGGATTTGGTTTGCATCTGGTTTGGGCGCTTTTCCACATTTTAATTGTGGCATTGCAAGCATTTATTTTTATGGCGCTTACTATTGCATACTTAGCAATGGCGCATGAAACTGAGGAGCATTAATCCTCAAATTATAGGAGAAAAAAATGGAATATAGTATTTTAGCAGCCGGAATTACCATGGGTCTTTCAGCTATTGGAGCTGGAATTGGCGTAGGGGTTTTAGGCAGCAAATTTATTGAAGGTATTGCAAGGCAGCCTGAGTTAGCACCCTTTCTTCAAGGAAGATTCTTTTTAATGATGGGATTAACTGATGCGGTTCCAATGATTGGGGTTGGCCTTGGAATGTACATGTTATTTGCAATATAAAAAGTATAGAAGCTAATAAATGAACATAAACGCAACCTTAATTGCCCAAGCAATTGTAATGATTGTATTTGTAGCAATCTGTTGGAGATATATTTATCCTCCTATTCTCTCTGTTATGAAAGAAAGAGAAAAAAGGATATCCGACGGTCTTGAGGCTGCAAAAAAAGCCGATGATTCATTAGAAGAAGCTAAATTGGCCTTTGATAAAGAACTTAATCAGGCAAAGACCGAAGCAGCAGAAATTCTTGATAAAGCAAATGCGAGAGCATCTCAAATTGTAAGTGATGCTGCATCAAAAGCAGAAACAGAAGCTGAAAAGATACTTACCGCAGCATCAACAACAATAGAAAATGAAACCAACAAAGCTAAAGAAGAACTGAGGCAGCAGATGTCAGACATAATAATTGATACCACTCAAAAAATTCTTGGGGATGAGATATCAAAGGAAAAACATGAAGAAATCCTCAAAAAAGCTGCTGAGGAATTATAAAAAATGATTGAGTTAACGCCTCTTGCCAGACCATATGCCAAAGCATTATTTGCCTCGGCATTAGAATCTAAAAACATTGACGAAATGGCGTGTGAGTTAAAAACTATGGCGCTAGCATCAAAAACCGACGGTGTAATTAATACCATTGAAAACCCTGTTTTATCAAGACAAGATGTTGTAACTGTATTGGTCGATTTATTTGATGAAAGTATTTCTGACACCTCAAAGAAGCTTTTAGAAATATTATCAGAAAATAAACGTCTAAATCTTCTCGAAACAATCTATATAATTTATCAAGAGCTCTTAGAAGAGCATAAAGAACAAAAATCAGTAGAAGTTTTTGTAGCTGTTGATCCTGGAGAAGAAGCCAAACAAAATATTGAAGACAAATTAAAATCAACTTATGGCAAAGATGCCAATATTTATTTTTCTAAAGACCCATCAATGATGGGCGGCCTATCAATAAAGATAGGAGATGAGACATTAGACCTTTCCATCAAAGGTAAGGTTAAAAAACTTGTAAACCAATTAAATTTTTAAGGTGAAAATATGAGCCAATTAAATCCATCAGAAATTTCCAGCGTTCTAAAAGAGAAAATTGCTGGCCTTGATCTATCAGCTGAAAGAAAAAATGAAGGCATAGTTGTAAGTGTCTCAGACGGTATTGTAAGAATTCATGGTATGGGTGACGTCATGTACGGTGAGGTTATTGAATTTGAAAATGGTACAAAAGGAATGGCACTTAACCTAGAACAAGATTCTGTTGGTGCAGTTGTTCTTGGTGATTATCTTGAAATCATTGAAGGTCAAAAAGCTGTTTGTACTGGAAAAGTTCTAGAGGTGCCTGTTGGGGAGGCTATGCTTGGTAGAGTTGTAAATACATTGGGTGTACCTATTGATGGTAAGGGTGAAATTAATGCTGAACACTCTTCACCAGTTGAGGTTGTTGCTCCTGGGGTTATTGCACGTCAGTCAGTAGATCAACCCGTTCAAATTGGCTTAAAAGCTGTTGATGCTATGGTTCCAATAGGAAGAGGCCAAAGAGAGCTAATTATTGGTGATAGACAAACTGGTAAAACAGCTGTTGCAATTGACGCAATCATTAATCAAAAAGGTACGGGTATTAAATGTATCTACGTTGCTATTGGTCAAAAACAATCAACCGTTGCTAATGTTGTTAGAAAACTAGAAGAATATGGAGCTATGGAACATACAATTGTTGTTTCAGCAACAGCTGCTGATCCAGCACCTATGCAATATTTGTCAGCCTATGCTGGATGCACAATGGGAGAATACTTTAGAGACAAGGGAGAAGATGCTCTAATTGTTTACGACGACCTTTCAAAACAAGCCGTCGCATATAGACAGGTATCATTGCTTCTTAAAAGACCTCCAGGAAGAGAGGCATATCCTGGAGACGTATTCTATCTTCACTCAAGGTTGCTTGAGAGAGCTGCGAGAGTAAATGCTGAATATGTTGAGCAAGTTACCGGTGGAAAAGTCAAAGGCAAAACAGGCTCATTAACAGCATTGCCGATTATCGAAACTTTGGCTGGAGATGTTTCGGCTTTTGTTCCAACCAATGTAATTTCTATTACAGACGGACAAATATACCTGGAAACTGAATTATTTAATTCAGGCGTAAGACCCGCAATTAACCCAGGTTTATCTGTATCAAGGGTTGGCGGATCAGCACAAACAAAAATTATGAAAAAATTAGCTGGTGGTGTGAGAACTGCGTTAGCTCAATACCGTGAATTAGCTGCTTTCTCTCAGTTTGCTTCTGATTTAGACGATGCTACCAAACAGCAACTTGCAAATGGTAAAGCTTTTACAGAACTTCTAAAACAAAAACAATATGCGCCAATGAGTGTTGCTCAACAAGCATTAAGTTTATTTGCTGCTGACAGAGGATACATGGCAGATGTTGAGGTTGAAAAGATTCTTGATTTTGAAGAAGCCCTTCATGGATATTTGACCTCTGAAAAAGGTGATCTCGAAGAACAAATTAACTCAACAGGCGACTGGAACGACGACATTGAAGCACAGTTTACTGCTTTGGTTGAAGATTTTAAGAAAACACAAACTTATTAAATTATAAATAATGGCTAACACTAAAGAAGTAAGAAAACAGATTGCGAGTATAAAGAGTACTCAAAAGATTACTTCTGCTATGGAGATGGTGGCTGCAAGTAAGATGAAGAAAACTCAAGATACTATGCTTGAGGGCAGACCATATTCTTTAAAAATTAAAGATGTTATTTCTCATGTTGCTTTAGCAAATTCTGAATATCCTCATCCTTTTTATGAAGAAAGAGCTCCAAAAAAGGCATGCTTTATTGTTGTTTCATCTGATAAAGGACTATGCGGCGGTTTAAATATAAACCTTTTCAAACAAGTTATATCAAAATCTGCTGAATTAAATCAACAAGAAATAGGATCTTGCTTTGCCTTGATTGGAACAAAAGCTTCAAGCTTTTTTAAGAGTGTTGGCGGTGAGGTTATCGCAGTTGCAGAAAAGCTTGGCGATAAGCCAAATCCAGATGACTTAATAGGATTAACAAAGGTTGTTTTAGATATGCATAAGAATAACGACATTGATCAAGCGTATCTTTGTTCAAATAGTTTTGCTAATACAATGACACAACAACCAAATGTTGATCAGTTAATTCCATTGGCACCAGAGGAGCAAAGCGAAGAAGCACCCTCACAATGGGATTACATTTATGAGCCCGAAGCAAAAGAATTGCTTGATGGCTTATTGACAAGATATATAGAGTCACTCGTTTATCAGGCTGTTATTGAAAATAATGCATGCGAACAAGCTGCAAAGATGATTGCTATGAAAAACGCAACTGACAATGCAGGCGATTTGATTAAAGAATTAGAACTTTTATACAACAATGTAAGACAAGCGGCTATAACTCAAGAGCTCTCTGAGATAGTCGGGGGTGCGTCAGCAGTTTAAGGAGAATAATATGAGCAACGGAACAGTTACACAAATTATCGGAGCGGTTATCGATGTAGAGTTTGATAAAGATAACATTCCAAAAGTTTATGAAGCGCTTATGGTTGATGAGAGCGGTACAACCCTTGAAGTTCAGCAGCAATTGGGTGACGGTGTAGTTAGAACTATTGCTATGGGAGCCACAGAAGGTCTAAAAAGAGGACTAACCGCCTCAAGAACTAATGCTCCAATTTCAGTTCCAGTAGGACCGGAAACATTGGGTAGAATTGTAGATGTTTTAGGTAATCCTATCGATGAGAAAGGACCAATTGGTGAAAAATCAAAAATGCCAATTCACAGAAAACCTCCTTCATATACAGATCAATCAGCATCTAATGAGGTCCTTGAAACCGGCATTAAAGTTATTGATCTTATGTGTCCATTTGCTAAAGGTGGAAAAATTGGTCTATTTGGTGGAGCGGGTGTTGGTAAAACAGTAAATATGATGGAGCTTATAAATAATATTGCGCTTCAACATTCAGGTCTTTCTGTTTTTGCTGGTGTTGGCGAAAGAACCAGAGAAGGAAACGATTTTTATTATGAAATGCAAGAATCGGGAGTTGTAAACATTGATAATCTCGGCGAATCAAAAGTTGCGATGGTTTACGGACAAATGAATGAGCCACCAGGCAATAGATTAAGAGTTGCTTTAACCGGATTAACTATGGCTGAAAGTTTTAGAGATGAAGGGAAAGATGTTTTATTATTTATTGATAATATTTATCGATATACCTTAGCAGGTGTTGAGGTGTCTGCTCTTTTAGGCAGAATGCCATCTGCTGTTGGATATCAACCAACATTGGCTGAGGAAATGGGAGCTCTTCAAGAAAGAATTACATCAACAAAGACAGGATCTATTACTTCAATACAAGCTGTGTATGTGCCAGCAGATGATTTGACAGATCCCTCACCTGCAACAACATTTGCTCACTTAGATGCTACTGTTGTTCTTTCAAGACAGATTTCTGAGTTAGGAATATATCCGGCTGTTGATCCTCTTGATTCAACAAGTAGGCAACTTGATCCTTTTGTGGTTGGAGACGATCATTATGAAGTTGCTCAAGGAGTTCAAAAGATTTTACAAAGATATAATGAGCTTAAAGATATCATTGCAATTCTTGGAATGGATGAGCTTTCTGAAGAAGATAAAGGGCTTGTAGCTAGAGCAAGAAAGGCTCAAAGATTTTTGTCCCAGCCGTTTTTTGTTGCTGAGATTTTTACTGGAACTCCAGGAAAGTATGTTTCGCTTGAGGATACGATTAAAGCATTTAAAGGAATTCTTAATGGAGATTATGACCATCTTCCTGAACAGGCATTTTATATGGTTGGAACTATTGAAGAGGCTGTAGAAAAAGCTAAGACTTTATAAACATGAATACCATAAAAATAAACATTGTTTCTTCTAGTGAGGAAATCTATTCTGGAGAAGCAACCATGGTGTTTGCTACTGGAACTCTGGGAGAGCTTGGAATCGCACCTGGCCACACACCTCTTTTAACTGGGCTAGCTGCTGGACCTGTAAGAGTTCAAAATGGATCGGATGAAGAAACATTTTTCTGCTCTGGGGGATTCTTAGAGGTTCAACCAGATTTGGTAACTGTTTTATCTGATACTGCAGAAAGGGCAGAAAGCCTAGATGAGTCAGAAGCGATTAAAGCTAAAGAGATTGCTGAGCAGGAACTTGCAAATAAAGACACCTCAATTGATTATGCAAAAGCTTCAGCCCAACTTGCAGAAGCTGTCGCAAGGCTTAAGACTATTCAAAAATTGCGAAAAAAACAGTAAGGTATCTATTTAGCCTTATATTGTGAAAATTCATACTGTAATTCTAGCTGCCGGAGAGGGCTCTAGAATGCTATCAAATAAAGCAAAATCTCTTCAACCTGTTGGCGGACTGTCAATGCTTAGGCGTATTTTTGATACTGTTTCGAATTTAACTGATGAAACTTCTTTTGTAGTTGGTTTCGAAAAAGACTCAGTAACAAATACAGTAGAAAAATTTTCTGGAATAAATCATATTTGTGAACAAAAAAAGCCAATCGGCACTGCTGATGCCGTGAAATCCGCACTAGACTCGATAAAACAAGACTCAAAGGTTTTAGTCTTATACGGAGACGTTCCCTTAATTAAAAAAGAAACACTTAATAATCTAATTTCAATGACAGATGACAGCCTCACGATTTTAAGCACTGAACTTAAAGATCCAACTGGCTACGGAAGAGTTAAGAAAAACAAAAATGGATCGGCAATATCAATAGTTGAGGAAAAAGATGCGTCTGAGGAAGATAAAAAGATAAAAGAAATTTTTACAGGGATACTTTGTTGTAATAAAAAATTACTTCAAGAGGCAATAAGCGAAGTAAATAACGATAATGCTGCATCAGAGTTCTATTTAACAGATATTGTTTCTATAATAAATACAAAAGGGTATAGAATTAATACATGTATTGTCCCCAATGATGAAGTAAAGGGCGCCAATACAAAAGAAGAATTGTCAGAGTTAGAGGGAATATATAGAGAAATGAAAGCAAACGATCTATTAACTATGGGTATAACTATATCTGATCCATCTAGGGTTGACGTCAGAGGAGATGTCTCAGCTGGCAAAGATTGTTTTATTGACGTGAATGTAATTTTGGAGGGCGATGTATCATTAGGTAATAACGTGTCTATAGGTCCGAATACAATTTTAAAAGACGTTGAGATTGGAGATAATTCAAAAATTGAGGCTTTTTCTCATTTAGTGTCATCAAAAGTTGGGAATAATTGCTCTATAGGACCATATGCAAGATTAAGAGAGGGTAGCCATATAGACGACTCAGCAAAGATAGGAAACTTTGTTGAAACTAAAAAAACAAAAGTTGGCAAAGAATCTAAAGCTAATCATTTTGCATATCTGGGAGATGCTGATATTGGCAGTGACTCCAATATTGGAGCAGGGACAATAACATGTAATTATGATGGTAAAAATAAACACCAAACAAAGATTGGAGATAATAGCTTTGTTGGAACCAATTCATCATTAGTTGCTCCGGTAACAATTGGCTCAAATGCATATGTTGCAGCAGGATCCGTAATTACAAAAGATGTTCCTGATAATGCTCTAGGCGTAGGAAGGGCGAAGCAAGATAACAAAGAAAATTGGTCTAAGAAGAAGGACTAAAAAATTATGTGTGGAATTATAGCTGCTGCCTCAAACCGCAACGTTGGAAAGTTGCTTGTTCAAGGGCTTCATAAAATGGAATACCGTGGTTACGATTCTGCTGGAATTGCTCTTCATCAAACAGACCAAATTGCTCATCTTAGAACCCTAGGAAAAGTAAAGCTACTTGAAGAAAAAATGATTGCTGAAAAGCCAAAAAGTAAGCTTGGCATTGCTCACACAAGATGGGCCACTCATGGAGAACCATCAGAAGAAAATGCACATCCACATATGTCAAATGAAAGAGTTTATATCGTTCACAATGGAATAATTGAGAATTATCTAGATCTTAAAGATTTTTTAAAAAAGGAAGGTTATTCTTTTTCATCTCAAACAGACTCTGAATTAATAGCTCACCTTCTTGAATATTTTCTTAATAAAGGAAACAACATGTTGGATTCGATGTATTTAACCAAAGAAAAGCTTGATGGTGCATATGCAATAGCAGCCATAGACAAAGAAGATGATCAAAATATTATTATTGCTAGAAGCAAATCTCCACTTTTAATAGGAATTGGAATGGATGAATTTTTGGCAGCTTCAGATCCTCTAGCAATTGGCCAGCTGACAAACGAGTTTATTTTTTTAGAGGACGGAGACGTAGCAGAATTATCATCTGAGAGTTATACCATTTTTGATGACTCAAAGAAGAAAGTTGAAAGAGAGATTTCTCAAATAGATATTTCAAGTCAAGCTACATCTAAAGGCGAATATCGCCACTTCATGGAAAAAGAAATTTATGAACAACCAGAAGCGATTCTTAAGACCATTGATGGAAGAGTAGGCGGAGATGACGTTTTAGATAATATATTTGGACTTGGCTCATCTGAAATGTTCGAAAAAGTTAAAAGAGTCCAAATAGTAGCCTGTGGAACAAGCTTGCACGCCGGAAGAGTTGCAGCTAACTGGTTTTCAGCAATTTCAGAACTTCCTACTCAAATAGACTATGCTTCCGAATATAGATATAGAAATCCCCATGTAGACGATGATTCTCTTCTGGTCACAATTTCTCAATCTGGAGAAACAGCTGACACCCTTGCTGCATTGAGATATGCACAAGAAAAGGATTATCTATCGACCCTTTGTATTTGTAATGTTCCTACAAGTTCTCTTGCAAGAGAATCAGAGTATTCAATATTTACTAATGCTGGACCTGAAATTGGAGTTGCTTCTACAAAAGCCTTCACAACTCAACTTGCAGCTTTAATGCTGCTAGCTTTGTCTCTTGCAAAAAGCAGAGGAAAAAATCCAAAGTTAAGAACAAGAGTAATAACAGCATTAAGATCATTGCCAGAAACAGTTGAAGAAACTTTAAAACTTAAAGATATAATTCTAGAAATCGCACCTCAAATAGCTAATAAAGACAATGCTTTGTTTTTAGGAAGGGGTATTTTTTATCCAATCGCTAAAGAGGGAGCACTAAAGCTTAAAGAAATTTCTTACATTCATGCTGAAGCTTATCCAGCTGGCGAGTTAAAACATGGACCTCTTGCTTTAATAGATGAAGAAATTCCAGTTATTGCTTTAGCGCCAGAGAGCGAGATAGCTGAAAAATTAGTTTCTAATCTCGAAGAAGTTAAAGCTAGGGGCGGAACTCTATATGTATTTTCTGATCCTTCAATTTCAATGGATTTAAAGTCTGGAAGACTCATCAATATGCCAAAGTGCGACTTCCTTTTGACTCCGATCATTTATACGATACCTCTTCAAATACTTTCTTATGAAGTAGCTTTGTTAAGAGGAACCGATATCGATCAACCAAGAAATCTAGCAAAGTCAGTCACTGTGGAGTAATTTTAAACAGTGATTTCAAGATGATAATACATGGCATTTTTTTAGTACTTCATTTATATATGATCTCCGTATGGGGTTCAGCAGTACTTTTATCAATAATGCTTCACCTTGTTGTTGTATTTTTCCAACAACTAGCAAGTCCAAGTGGTTACAAAGTCTGCCAGTTTTGCAAAGAGCATATAAAAAAAGATGCGACAGTTTGTAGATTCTGTTCTAGAGATGTTTAAAGATGAAAGAAATTAGTTATCAGGTTCAAGGAAGTGCAGCACAACCATACAACATAACAATAAGTTTGAGTGGCACAAATTTGAAATGCATTTGTGATTGTCCCGCAGGATCGATGGGAACTCATTGCAAACACTGGATGAGTGTTTTTGAGGGGAAAAAACAAAAGTATATAGGTCTAGATGATTCGCAAATTAATGAAATTAAATCTTGGTTACCAGGAAGTGATTTAGAAGAAGCGTGGATTGAGTTAGAAGAAATTAAAAAACAAGAGGCAGAAATAAAAAAAGAAATTGCTACCAAAAAGAAAGTAGTTCTTCAAAAATTTAAATCTGTAATGAAGAAATGAATTGCAAAAAATCAAATCACTGTTTAAAAACACTCAGTCACGGTGGAGTAGATAAAGGTATCTAGATAACATGGAGTTCATAATGTTAATTTTTACTATAATTTTTATGTCGTTAATCTATTTATTAATAGGTTTCGGTATTAACAAAGATAATGCCAAATACTTGCTTGCTGGTTATAACACTATGACACCTGAACAAAGACTAAAATTTAACATTGAGAAATATTTAGAATTTTTTAATCCTTTTTTTAAAAAATTATGCCTATATCCCCCATTAAGTTTTGGTTTAATGTATATATTATTTGAAGGAGAGCAGTTGATATTGATTTGGTCTCTCTTACAATTGCTCCCATTTGTTTGGTTTATAACAAAGAGTTTAAAGTTTAAGTCATGAGGAGACATCACATAAACTTCTTATTAAAATTTCACAAACCAACAAGTAGACGCCTTTATACACTTCGTGACTGTGGAGTAGATTTGAACAGGGAATTAGTTACCTTCTTAGGGTTTTTAACACTTCCTCAACCTTATCGTCAAAATCCTTTTCATCACTTAATGCTTCTTTAACACATTCTTTCAAATGTTTTTTTAATATTCTTCCTTCAACACTCGTAATAGCGTTTTTAACCGCCTTGATTTGATTGAGTATATCAATGCAATACTTGTCTTCATCAATCATTTTAGCAATTCCACGAACCTGACCCTCAACTCTTTTAAGACTAGGAATTTCTTCTTTATGGCATGGATGTTTCATAAGAATTTTGGAATTATGTAAGTAAATATTGTAGCAAAAATAAACAATACAATTGAAATGTAATAAATGTATCTTGATTTTTTTCTAGTTTGCATACATAACCTTCCTAACTCAGGATCTGCGGGGCAAGGCATATAATAAGTTTTATAATTCACATACCCAGCAAAAATGATCATCACTAACGCAAACATTGTTATGTATAACTTATATTGAGATAAGACAATTAGAAATGGAAAAACTGTTATTAAATTTGCAAA
>SHBF01000025.1 GCA_004212975.1 SAR86 cluster bacterium | reverse complement strand
CGTCAATGAATTCCTTTTCTCTGAAGAAATTGGCTTTGCAATTCAAATTAAGAAAAATAATCTTGATGAAGTTACAAATACTCTAAAGAATGAAAATCTTTATGTAAAAAATATAGCCGAAATAGTAGATGGTGAGCAATTTTCAATTTTTAAAAATGATTCAGAGCTTTTTAATAAGTCAGTTATTGAATTAGAAAAAAATTGGCGAGAGACTTCTCATGCTATTCAATCCATAAGAGATAACGAAGAAATTGCAAACTCTGAACTAAGTCTGCTTGATGATGAAAATTTTCAAGGACTTAAAAGCAACATCTCGTTTGATGAAAATGAGCTTAAGCATATCAATATAAAAAGAACAAAGCCTAAAGTAGCAATCTTAAGAGAACAGGGCGTAAATGGACAAAATGAAATGGCAGCTGCTTTTACCCTTGCAGGCTTCAATGCTTTTGATATTCATATGCAAGACCTTCTTGATGGAAATACAAATTTGAAGGACTTTCAGGGCATGGCAGTATGCGGTGGTTTCTCATATGGTGATGTTCTAGGTGCTGGAGGAGGCTGGTCAAAAACTATTTTGTACAACAATCTTGTTAAAGATCAATTTCAAGAATTTTTCAGTGATGAAAAAGTTTTCACATTAGGTGTATGTAACGGATGCCAGATGCTCTCAAATTTAAAAGATATTATTCCAGGAGCTGAATTTTGGCCGAGTTTTAAAAGAAATTTATCAGATCAATTTGAAGCCCGTTTGGCTCAAGTAAAAATATCAAAAACAGAGTCAGTTCTTTTAGATGGGATGGAGGATTGGGTGATACCAGTTGCATCAGCTCATGGAGAAGGAAGAGCTCAATTTAATAATAATGATCTTCAGGAATTAGAAAAGTCTAATCAAATAGCGATGCATTTTGTTGATTCATCAGAAAACTCATCTGAAATGTATCCTATTAATCCAAACGGCTCACCCAATGGCATAACAGGAATTTCAGCTTCTAATGGGAGAGTTACCATTATGATGCCTCATCCAGAAAGAGTTTTTAGAAAAGTTCAACTAAGTTGGCACAGAAAAGATTGGAATGAGTACTCGCCATGGATGCAAATTTTTATAAATGCAAAAAAATTCAGTGATAAAAATTAATTACCAAAGTTTTATATCTTCTTCTCTAAAGCTAAAATCGCCTTTTTTGAGATCCTCAATATAGTACTCAAGTGTTTTTTTAACAGTAGGAAAAGCTATTTCATCCCATAAAATTTCATCAATATCAAATAGTCTTACATCTGAACTTTCAAAAGTTGGGCCATAGTTATCATCTAAGAGATCAGCTAAAAAAAACATATGCACTTGATTGATATGAGGCAGACTAAACATTGAATATGCCATTTTAATTTTTGCCTTTGAACCAGTTTCTTCAAAAGTTTCTCTTATAGCACCCTCTTGGAGAGTTTCAGCATTTTCCATAAAACCAGCAGGTAGTGTCCATAAACCTTTGCGAGGATTTATATCTCTTTTTGCCATTAGTATTTTGTTATCTCTTATACATAAGGCGCCAACAACATTGTTTGGATTCGTGTAGAAGATTGAATCACAATCTTGGCAGCAATATCTTTTAATATTGTCATGTTCTGGAATCATAAATTCCAAATTTGAGCTGCCGCAATTAGAACAATATTTCAATTTCCTTCCTTATTTAAAGATTATAGATACTTTAGACGTTAAAATTATCCATATGATTAACAGCATAAAGCAAAAACTTGAACAAATAAATCTCATTGATACTACTGATCATAAAAAAGCTGGTGTGATGATTATTCTTTTACAAAATGATAATGATAGCGGTATCAAAATTTTATTTACTAAACGGTCTTCAAGTCTATCAACTCACTCTGGTGAGGTAAGTTTTCCTGGAGGCAAGTGGGAGGAAGTCGATAAAGACCTTTATGAAACTGCTTTAAGAGAAAGTAATGAGGAAATAAATTTAGATACAAAGAATTTAAAAAAATTAGGTGCACTTAATTATTTGATATCGAGACATAAGATCGAAGTTCATCCATATGTAGGACATCTTTTAAAGAATCAAGATTTCAAGGGAAATTATGAGATAGATGAGATATTTACAGTACCTTTAGAATTTCTAATGGAACCTGAAAACATAACCTATAACGAATTCAAAAAAAATGATTTAAAACTATATATTCCTAGTTGGGTTTATAATGGTAATAAAATTTGGGGCCTCACAGCCATGATAGCAGCCGATTTTTTGAATATTTGTTTTGATGCTGCCATAAAAACTGACTTTGATTTAATAAGAAAATACGATGAAAATTAATCTGGGCGAGAAAAAAATTAAAACTGACGGAGATGACTTTTGGATTGCTCCAAACGCAACTGTTATTGGAGACATAATCTTAAAAAAAGATGCAAGTATATGGTTCAATGCAGTTTTAAGAGGTGATAATGAACCAATTGAAATTGGTGAGGGTTCTAACGTTCAGGATGGCGCAATTTTACATACAGATCCTGGATTTAAGTGTACTATCGGCAAGATGGTAACTGTTGGACACATGGCTATGCTTCATGGATGCACTATTGGTGACGGAAGTTTGATAGGAATTGGTTCTGTAGTTTTAAACGGAGCTAAAATAGGAAAAAATTGCATTATCGGGTCCAAGGCACTAGTTACAGAAGGCATGGAAGTGCCTGATGGTTCAATGGTTTTAGGCATTCCAGGAAAAATTAAAAAGGTTCTTAGCGAAGAAGAACGAAGCGTTGTTTCTATTGGTGCTTCTCATTACGTAGAAAATTACAAAAAGTATAAGCAAATAACGAATTCAGATGAAAACAAGTGATATTAGAAAAGCTTTTTTAGATTTTTTTAATTCAAAGAATCATGAAGTTGTTGCTTCAAGCTCTCTAGTTCCGTCAAATGATGAAACTTTATTATTTACAAACGCAGGAATGGTGCAGTTTAAGGATGTCTTCTTAGGGACTGAGACTAAAAATTTTAAACGAGCTGCAACCTCACAAAGATGTATTAGAGCTGGAGGCAAGCACAATGATTTGGAAAATGTTGGTTATACCTTAAGACACCATACATTTTTTGAAATGTTGGGTAATTTTAGTTTTGGAGACTATTTCAAAGAAGATGCTATTAAATTCGCGTGGGAATTTTTAACAGAAGAACTTAAGCTAGATAAAGAAAAATTATGGATCACTGTTTATAAAGACGATGATGAGGCTGAAGAAATTTGGAAAAATATTATTGGAATTGATCCGGGCAGAATAGCTAGACTAGGTGATGATGATAATTTTTGGTCTATGGGTGATACAGGACCATGCGGGCCATGCTCTGAAATATTTTATGATCATGGAGAACACATTGATGGAACTCCTCCAGGGGCCAAAGGTGATGAAGGTGATAGATTTATTGAAATATGGAATCTTGTCTTTATGCAATTTAATAGAGATGAAAGTGGAAAAATGGAACCACTTCCCAAACCATCTGTTGATACTGGAATGGGATTAGAGAGAATCGCAGCTGTCCTTCAGGGTGCAAATTCAAATTATGAAACAGATGTATTTAAAGACTTAATTAATGCTTCAGAAAAAATTCTAGGCAGCCAAGGAAGTACATCTCATAAAGTTATTGCTGATCATATTCGATCAAGTGTTTTTTTAATATCTGACGGAGTAATTCCTGAAAAAGAAGGAAGAGGCTATGTCTTGAGAAGAATAATGAGAAGAGGCATTAGACATGGATATAAAATTGGTGCCAAAAAACCATTTATGCATTTACTTGTAAAAGATTTAATAAAACTCATGAATTCTGCTTACCCAGAATTAAAGAAAAAACAAAAAGATATTATTGAATTAATTAAGAATGAAGAGATTAAATTCTTTGAAACGCTTGAAACAGGAATAGAAATACTTGAAGAAACTATTTCCAACATGAAAAATAAAACTCTTTCTGGAGATGTAGTTTTTAAGTTACATGACACTTATGGTTTTCCATTTGATTTGACTGCAGATATTGCAAGAGAAAAGCAGTTAGATATAGATGAAGAAAGATTCAATGAGTGCATGAATCAACAAAAACAAACCTCGAAAGCATCAAGCAGTTTTGTATCTTCGCTCCCAGCAGCATCTGGAATTGAAGAGACTAAATTTTTAGGTTACGAAAATTTAGAGTCTGATTCAAAAGTTTTAGTTATTTGGAAAGATCAGGAAAGAATAGATGCAGCTAATAATAATGAAGAAATATTTTTTGCATGCAATCAAACACCTTTTTATGCTGAAGCTGGTGGACAAATTGGAGATAAAGGAAAATTTGCATCTCAATCGTCAACTGGTAGTATTTTAGATTGTAAGAAACAAGGTAAAGTATATATTCATAAGGCAATTGTTGACAAAGGAAGCATTGAAACCGGTGACGTTATTAAAATGAGTGTTGAAAAAGAAAAAAGGTCTGCAATTGCTATACATCATTCATCAACTCATTTAGTTCATGCAGCATTAAGAGCGGTTTTGGGTGATCATGTTCAACAAAAGGGGTCCTTGGTTGACGAAAATAAACTTAGATTTGATTTTTCTCACACTAAACCACTTACGAAAGAAGAAATTACTGAGATTGAGGATATTGTAAATAAAGAGGCTCTAAAAAATCTCGAAGTAAAAACTGAATTAATGAAATTAGATGATGCTCTTAAGTCTGGAGCTATGGCATTGTTTGGAGAAAAATATGATGATGATGTAAGAGTTCTTACTATGGGAGAAAACTCATATTCGGTAGAACTATGTGGTGGAACTCATGTCAATCGAACAGGAGATATAGGATTTTTCGTAATTACAAACCAATCAAGTGTTGCTTCAGGAATTAGAAGAATTGAAGCATTGGCAGGGTCAAAGTCTATTGAGCATGTTAAAAAATTAAGGGACGTTAATTTATCTTTACAAAATTCTCTTAACGTATCAGCTGATGAACTTCAAGAAAAGGTAAATTCTTTGATTGAAGAAAATAAGAAATTAAAGAAATCTTCAAAGAGCAAAAGTTCGAAGAAATCAGTAATTTCATCAGAAATGCATGAATTTGGCGATTGGAAATTAATTGTTGAGCAAGTAGATGTTGAGGATACTAAAGATTTAAGATCTCTTGCTGATGAACAGAAAAATACAAATGAAAAATTATGCGTAGTTATTTTTACAGAGTCATCAAATAAAATTGCTTTAGTCTGTGGAGTTACAAAAAATCTAACTGAATCTTTATCAGCAAAAGAAGTTGTATCTGAGTTATCTAATCAAATTAATGGTAAAGGTGGAGGTAGATCTGATTTCGCCCAAGGTGCTGGCGAAACAGATAATATTAAAGATTTCGTGACTTCTATTCCAAATTCAGTAAAATCCCTCGCAAAATAGAAAATACTATGTCTGAAATTATTGTTCAAAAATTTGGAGGTACATCTGTTGGAACAGTCGACAGAATAGATTCTGTCGCTGAGATAATTAAAAACGCCTCTAAATCAAACAAAATAGTTGTTGTAGTCTCCGCTATGGGTGGAGAGACAAATAGACTTGTTGATTTAGCTAAAGCGTTTGGAGATGATCCTGACAAAAGAGAATTTGATGCCTTAGTATCTACAGGTGAAACAGTAAGTTCCGCTCTATTAACTATGGCCCTTCACTCTAAAGGTGTAAAAGCAAAATCATTTTCGGCATCTCAAATTTCTATGACAACCACTAGTTCATACTCTAAAGCAAAAATTCTTGACGTAGATGCTAAGAAAATTTTAGATGTTGTTGAAAACGATACGATTCCAATTATTACAGGTTTTCAAGGAGTGACAGAGGGTGGCGATGTAACAACTCTTGGCAGAGGAGGGTCTGATACAACAGCAGTAGCTATTGCAGCTCAAATATCAGCAATTAGATGTGACATATATACTGATGTTGATGGAATTTTTACCACAGACCCTAGCGTAGTTCCTAATGCAAAAAAATTAGATTCAATTACAATGGAAGAGATGCTTGAGCTTGCAGGTCAGGGTGCAAAAGTCGTGCAAACTAGAGCAGTAGAATTTGCTAATAAATACAAGGTTCCAGTTAGAGTTTTATCAAGTTTTAATGATGGAAATGGAACTTTAATTTCATTAAAGGATGAAAGTATGGAAAATGCATTAGTATCAGGAATAGCATTTCAAAAAGATCAGGTAAAGTTTACCCTTCATAGCGTTGGAGATACTCCTGGTACAGCTTTTAAGATACTTGGACCAATAAGTGATGCAGAAATAGAAGTTGATGTTATTGTTCAAAATGTAAGTATTGACGATAAAACAGATTTTACTTTTACTGTATCAAATGAAGATAAAGAATCAGTTGAAAAAATACTCACAGACCTAAAAACTGAAGTTGACTATAAAGAAGTAATAATCAATTCAGACATAGCAAAAGTTTCTCTTGTTGGAGCAGGAATGAGATCTCAAACCGGCGTTGCAAGCAAGGCTTTCAAAGCTCTTTCAGAAAACGATGTGAATATTCAAATTATTTGTACATCTGAAATTAAGATTACAATGGTTATAGATGAAGCATTGGTTGATAAAGCAGTTAATGTTCTTCATGAAGAGTTTGAACTTGAAAAATAAATGTACGACATAATTTTAAAAAACTGCAGTATTGTGAATGAAAATCAAATTAAAGAATCTGATATTGCGATCAAAAATCAAAGAATAGATTTAATTTCAACTTCCATAGATTCTGAAGCTAGAGAAGCAATAGATTTAAATGGTAGATATGTAATACCAGGATTGATTGACGATCAGGTCCATTTTAGAGAACCTGGATTAACTCATAAAGGTGACATAGCAACAGAATCAAAGGCGGGTCTTGCTGGAGGTGTAACTAGTTTCTTTGAAATGCCAAATGTAAATCCAACTACTACTACAAATGAAAACTTAACAAAGAAGTTTGAATTGGCTAGTACCAGAGCTCTTTCTAATTACAGTTTTCATCTTGGAGCAAGCAATACAAATATTGAAGAAATTAAAAAGGTTGATATTAATCAGGCATCAGCACTTAAAGTTTTTATGGGAGCCTCTTTTGGAGAAATGCTTGTTGATGATATTGATGCACTTGATGACATTTTTAACTACTCGCCATTGATAGTTGTAACGCATTGTGAGGACCAAAAAACTGTAAAGAAAAATGAAGAGATATATTTAAATAAATATGGAGAAGATTTATGCGCTGAACATCATCATTTAATAAGAGATGTTGATAGTTGTTATTTATCAAGTTCATTAGCAGTCGATTTAGCTAAAAAATATGATTCTGATCTCCACGTATTCCATTTAACAACCGAGAAAGAAATGGAACTATTTACACCAGGTAAAGTTGATGGCAAAAAAATTACTTCAGAGGTTTGCGTTCACCACATGTACTTTAATGAATCAAGATATGCAGATCTTGGCAATCAGATTAAATGTAATCCATCAATAAAATTTGAGTCTGACAGGCTTGCACTTATAGACGCATTGCTTCAGGACAAGATTGATATTATTGCGACCGACCATGCTCCTCATACATGGGAGGAAAAAAATCAAAGCTATTCAAAGGCACCTGCTGGACTTCCGCTTGTTCAACACGGTATGCAAATACTAATGGATTTTTATCATCAAGATATTTTATCGCTTGAAACAATAGTTCAGAAAACAAGTCACAATGTTGCTAACAGATTTCAAGTTAAAGATAGAGGTTATATTAGAGAAGGATATTATGCTGACCTTGCAGTTTTAGATTTAGATACTCCATATACAGTATCTCAAGATAACATTTTGTATAAATGTGGATGGTCTCCTTTTGATGGACATACATTCAAATCTTCGATATTTATGACTATTGTTAATGGTAATGTTGCTTTCAAAGATGGCAAAGTTGAAGAAAATTTACCAAATGGTATGCAAATAGAATTCGATAGATAATTTAGTTATCTTTATATTTTCAAAGAGTTATAATCCCTCTTCTTAAATACAAATAGGAGAGTTGGCTGAGTGGTCGAAAGCGCCTCCCTGCTAAGGAGGTAACTGGGCAACTGGTTCGAGGGTTCGAATCCCTCACTCTCCGCCAAATATATGGTTTAATAAGTTATGAGTAGTGAAGCAATTAAAAAATTCTTAGATGGTTTTTCAGTTGAAGTAACACCAAAGGCTGCATCTAAAATAGAAAATTTTGAAGATCATATTCCTTCAGGCACCCTTGTATATATTGCACATATCGAAGGGACTCCGATTGAAGAGATGGTTGAAACAGCTAAGAAAATTAATGATCAAGGCTTTTGTGCAATGCCTCATTTTCCTGCAAGAATTATCAAGGATAAGAATGTGCTTGAAGACTGGATTTCTAGATATAAAAATGAAGCTAATGTTTCAAATGCGCTCTTAATTGCTGGCGGTGCAAATAAACCATACGGACAATATGATTCTTCAATTCAACTAATAGAATCTGAACTATTTGATAAAGCAGATTTTAATAATCTTCATATCGCTGGACATCCTGAAGGTAGTATGGATATTGATCCCGATGGATCAACAACCAATGTTGATCAAGCGCTGTCTTGGAAAAACGAATTTAGTAAGCGAACTGATGCAAATATGGCAATCACTACACAGTTTAGTTTCGATGCAAGTTCTGTAATTAGCTGGGCAAATAACATAAAAGAAGCCGGCATTGATATCCCTGTACATATTGGCATAGCTGGCCCTGCAAAATTACAGACACTACTTAGATATTCGATCGAATGTGGTGTTGGAGCTTCTATTAAAATAATTCAGAAACGTGCAAAGGATTTAACTAAATTGCTTTTGCCATATAAGCCAACGAATATCATCACAGAATTAGCAACTTATAAAGCTAATAATCCTTCATTTAATATTGAAAAAGTTCATTTCTTCCCGCTAGGTGGAATCAAACAAGTATCAGATTTCGTTAAAGAAGCCTGTTAATTATGTAAATAAAATTTACCTAATTTTTGCGTTTTTGTTACATTCTTCTATTAACATATAAGATTATTTAGATAATAAGGGAGATATTATGGAAGATATTATTGTGCAAAGTGCAATGGCTGAAATAGCTATGTGGGATGCTTTTCATACTGGCAGAGGTGCAAACGCCACAGGGTTACTTGCTCTAATCCTTGGTTTTTGGGTTGCAGCCAGATTTAGCAGTGTTTCACTAGAAAAAAATGTAAATTTATTTGGAAAAATAATTATTACTGCTTTTGCAGTAAGTATATTTATGATGTCAGTAATTGTATTTACAAATATTGGCAATCTTTTTGAAGGTCAAGCCGCGGCTCTTGCTGCACTTGATGCTGCAAATGGTGATGTTGATCTTAGTCCTGCTGCTCAAGCTTATTTAGCAAGTCAAGACGAAGGAAGTGGTTTTGGTAGAGCTATGGCTTTGATGATGAGTATTTCAGCATTAGCAATAGCAGTATTACCACTGTGGATTAATACAAACGATTAGTTAGAACAATTAATCTTAAAACGCCTATCTTTGTATAGGCGTTTTTTTTAGAACAGCTCAGTTAGCATGCAACGGGCGGATCCACCACCGTATTTTTCAATAGTAGGAATATCTGAGTGAATAATATCTTTATAACTTTTAAGCAGTTGTTCTTTTTGATCTTGATTTAATGCATTGAAAGCTGTTGATGAAATTATTAAAAACAGTTCGTTATTATTATTTTTTGCCTCTATAGCATTTCCACAGAAATTTTGAATTTGCTCCGGTGTCAATTCTATAACCTTGTGATGAGCATTAACTTTTTTTTCAACGTAATCCCTATGTTCTGGTTTTATAACATCAAGACATATGCCAATGATATCTGTTCCAACATACATCAAGACATCTGTATGATAAACTGCTGAACCGGTATGACTTTCAGTTTCAAAAAGAACTAACTCATAATCATTATTTCTACACCATATTATTAATTGGACTGCATTAGTTCTAGGTGAAATTCCAGCATAGACAATCCTATTGACCCTATCAAAAACCATACTGCTCGTTGATTCTAGAAATACCTCTTTGTCCTCTAAATAAGACATATTATCTGTAAGTTCATACGTATTTGTGAGATGCTCAATCATGGATGGCTTTTTTTCTTTTCTCCTGTTGGGTGCCATCATGCTAAAAATCTGCATAGTTTTATCATCGAAAGTTATAAACCAATTTGGGAATATATGATCAGGACAATCCTTTGAACCTTTTAAACTTGTAACTTTAATACCTTTATCCTCAATTGCATTTTTAAGACCATGAAACTCCGCTAAGGCCTTTTCTGCAATAATTTCTGGTGTTTCGTCAGTTATTTTTTCTTGATAATGATTAGTAAATGCCGTTTGCTCATTATGGTAAAAAGCCTCAGGCTCAATCATGAATAAATGCGAAGTTGATTGTTTAGACATATACTCTCTTGCCGATAAAATCTATGCGGTTAAAATACACTCATGTCATCAAGTTTACAAGACGAATACATAAAAAAAGAATCATTGTACGGAGCTCAGAACTATTCACCATTATCTGTTGTATTAGAAAAAGGAGAGGGTGCATATCTTTGGGATGTTGATGGAAATAAATACTTAGATATGGTTTCGGCTTACTCTGCAGTGAGTCATGGCCACTCGCATCCAGAATTATTGAAGACTCTTCATGAACAGTCTTCAAAGCTTGCAGTTACATCGAGAGCTTTTTATACAGAACCTTTTTCAACATTTTTAGAGAAACTATCAAAGGTGTCTGGTTTTGAATCTATTTTAACAATGAATACTGGTGCTGAAGCTGTTGAAACAGCGATTAAAGCTGCAAGAAGATGGGGTTACTTTTCAAAAGGAATTCCTGAGGACAAGGCAGAGATTATTGTAGCTAATGGCAACTTCCATGGAAGAACAACCACAATAGTTAGCTTTTCTACAGATGCTTCTTATAAAGATGGTTTTGGTCCATTCACTCCAGGATTTAACAGCGCTGAATACTGCGGTTCCTGTGACTGTCAATCAATTGATAGTTGTCTATCGATAGAGTCATTTGAAAAGAAAATCAATAAAAATACATGTGCCATTTTAGTTGAACCTATTCAAGGAGAAGCTGGAATAAGAGTGCCCACTGATGGATGGTTGAAACAACTACGTGCTTTATGCACTTCTAGAAATATCCTTTTAATTTTAGATGAAATTCAATCAGGACTCGGCAGAACTGGAAAGCTTTTTGCCTATGAGCATGAAAATATTAAACCTGATGGATTGATTCTTGGAAAAGCACTCGGAGGTGCACTGCTCCCTATTTCTGCCTTTCTGAGTTCAAACGAGATTATGAATCATTTTAACCCAGGATCGCACGGTTCTACTTTTGGAGGCAATCCATTAGCTTCAAAGATTGCTCTAAAAGCGATTGATCTTTTGTTTGAAGAAAAGCTTATAGAGAATAGTAAAAAAATGGGTGAATACTTCTTAACTAGCTTAAGACAAATTGATTCAAAAATAATTAAAGAAGTTCGTGGAAAAGGTCTTTGGATAGGAATGGAACTAAATAAATCAGATGTGAATGCAAAGGATTTATGTTTGATGCTTTTAAATGAAGGTCTGTTATGTAAAGAAACTCATAAAACAGTTATAAGATTTGCTCCACCTTTAATGATTTCAAAAAAAGATTTAGATTGGGCGATTAATAAAATAACTAAAGTAATTAAAGCTATTTAAATGCAAATATATTCTAATTTTGAAAAGTTAGTCTTTGAAGAAATAGATAAGATTCCATACGGCAAGACAAAGTCATATAAAGAAATTGCAGAAGCAATTGGAAAACCAAAATCATTTAGAGCTGTTGCAAATGCCTGTGGCAAAAATCCTATTCCGATCATCAGGCCTTGTCACAGAGTAATATGTTCTGATGGCAAGATTGGCGGTTATAGCGCAAGTGGAGGCACTAGACTTAAATCAACATTGCTAAAAATAGAATCTTACAGCGAATAATTTATTTACTATTAAAGAAATTATTAACTTTAAAATAAATTAAATCATAGTGATTAGATTTAAATCTGTTATTCCTACTAAAATCTAATATTTCTTTCAATGCAGAAAAAATTGCTGCTTTCGAAACATCATCGTATGGACCCTCATTAAATCCATTAGTAAGCAGATTTACGTAAGTAGATTGAAGATTCTTTTTAAACGTATCAGGCTCTTCACCAGAAATAAAAATAGCAGAGTTTAAATCCTCTAAAACTTCATCAGGCATATATTCATTGCCATATAAAGAACTATTGACTAATCTTTTCATAACGGCAGGATGAAGTATATTTCTGAGAATGTTGCTTTGGCTTGCTAATACAATCTCGTGAAAGTCAGGATCATTATTGTCTCCAAAATTTGCATAATAACTGTCTGAATCTCTTTCAAAAATGAGATTCGCAAGAATTTTAGGATCATAATTCATTGCTCCATTTGAAAAAACTTCGTTTTTAAGTAACTCAAAAGCTTGTTTTTGTTTTTCGTATGGAACTGGCTCTAAAGAAACAAAATCGTCTTGATTTGAAGCTATTTTATTTATATAAACTCCACCAATTTGTTGAGCAACTGTTTCAAGAAATCTACCTTTAGTTCTAAATAATCTATAAAAAGAATTTGTATAGTTGTTAAAACCTTCCTCATCAGAGAATATTTCAGGTAATTCATTAATCTTCTGATCAACTATTTTTACAATATCTTCTGCGTAACCAATAGGATCATTGCTCATATCATATCTTTTAGTTCTTGGATCAATATTATTGCCTGGGTAAGACATTGCATCGTCATCTGTGCCAAATGTTAATTCTCTTTTAACAGATTGTTGAAGTAATGCAGTTCTCTCTTCTTCTGTTAGGTTAGGAGTGTATCCAAATTTAACTGCCCATTTGTCATAAACCCCAGGCTCAGTTGAAAAGTAAATTCCTTGTTCAACCCCTTCAGGTGCAATATTGATCGGGTCATAATCCATTACAGAACTCATTAGGACATTACCAGTAATATCTTTATCATGTATTTCATCAGGACTGTATAAATAGCTACCTCTAAAATTATGTCTCAAGCCCAGAACATGTCCTACTTCATGTAAAGTT
>SHBF01000024.1 GCA_004212975.1 SAR86 cluster bacterium | reverse complement strand
AGTTTAAATTTACCAAACTCATTTTCAACATCTTTATCTAAAATAGACTCTATTGTCGCTTCCATTGAAAGTCTGTAATCAATTAAATCTGCAATTGTTCCAACTTTTATTTTATTTTCTTTACCAAATTTTATTAGATCATCTCGTCTAGCCATTGTTCCATCGTCATTCATAATTTCACAAATAACTCCAGCAGACTGAAGACCTGCTAGCTTAGCTAAATCACATGCTGCTTCAGTATGCCCAGCTCTACTTAAAACACCTCCCTTCATAGCTTTTAATGGAAAAATATGACCTGGTTGAACAATGTCTGATGAACTTGAGTTTTTATCAACTGCTGTTTTTATTGTATGTGCTCTATCTGCAGCTGAAATACCTGTTGTGATTCCCTCAGCAGCCTCAATTGATACTGTAAATGCTGTTTTGTTGGCTGCTCTATTATTATTAGTCATCATTTGCAAATTATATTTATCACAAAGTTTCTTACTCATAGGAAGACATATCAATCCTTTACCTTTAGAAGCCATAAAATTAATTATCTCAGGTGTTACTAAATCAGCGGCACAGACTAGATCTCCTTCGTTTTCTCGCGATTCGTCGTCAACAATAATTACCATTTTTCCTGATTTAATATCATCAATTATTTCAAGAATGTTACTTTTATCCATTTTTTTTAAATACTTCTTTTATATCGCTATCAATTTTATAGGAGGATTCTAATTTAAAACCATAATTTTCAATAGCATTATTTTCTTTAAACCAGCTAACAGCCTTATCACCAAGTTCACTATTTGAAGTATATGAAATAATTTCATCTACAAGGCCTAACTCTAAAAAAGAATTAGCTAACTTAGGACCAGCTTCAATTAATATCGAGCAAAAATCTTGATCTTTAAATGATTTTATTATCTGTGCAAGATCTTTATTTTTATATATTTGGACATCATTATCTTTAAAAAAATTTAGCTCCTTATCAAAATCTTTACTTGTTAATAATATTTTCTTAGGTTGATTGGTTGGAAAATTTACTCGTGCATTCATTCTTGGATTATCATTTCTCAAAGTATTTCCCCCTGTGAGAATTACATCACACGAAGCTCTTAATATTTGAACATCATCTCTTGAAGCCTTTGAAGTAATGATTGTTCTTTCTTCACTTTCGATATGCGATTTTCCATCTAAAGAAGATGCAATTTTCAAAATAATATAAGGTCTGTTGTTAGTATGCTTAAAGAAAAAGTATTTATTCTGATTTTTGACAATATCTTCATGAATGCCAACAGTGACGTCAATACCGTTTTTTTTAAGAATTTCGATACCTTTACCGGCAACTTTTGGATTAGGATCAATAGAACCAATCACAACTTTTTTAATTCCTGTTTCAACAATCTGTTCAGCACATGATCCAGTTTTACCAACATGACTGCACGGCTCAAGAGTGCATACTAATGCCAACTCAGAAAAGTTATTAAATTTTTTTCCTTGATGCTTTCTAGCATTAGAAATTGCATTTATTTCAGCATGATCGCTACCATAAATCTCATGATAACCTTCTGAGATAATTTCATTATCGTTGCATAAAATTGCCCCAACAACAGGATTTGGTTTTGCAGTATATTTAAAATTTTCCGCATTGGTAACAGCACGAAGCATGAGTTCTTCGAAATTCATTTTTTTGATTTCTTTTTCTTTGGTTTTTCTTTTGCTAAAGAACTTATTTCTTCTGAAAAATCTTGAATATCTTGAAAGTCTCTGTATACAGAAGCAAATCTAACGTAAGCAACTGTATCAACTTCTTTAAGAGCATTCATCATTATTTCTCCAATCTCAATAGACTTAATTTCACGTACACCCCTTATTCTTATTTCTTTTAATATTTTCCCAAATACAATATCGATTTCTTCAATTGATAGTGGCCTTTTTTCAAGAGCCCTTAACATTCCTTTCTTTAATTTTGATCCATTAAAAGGCTGTCTTTCCCCATTACTCTTAATAACCCTAGGTAAGGCTAGATCTGGGGTTTCAAATGTAGTAAATCTTGAGTGACATACTTCACATTCCCTTCTTCTTCTAATTTGGGAACCATCTGCTACTAATCTTGAATCAATTACTTTAGTATCTTCTGCTTGGCAAAAAGGACAGTACATCTATAGATTATATACAGGAAAATTACTTGTAAGTTTGTGGACTTCTTCCTTAATGGTCTTTTGTAATTCTTCATTATCAAAATTATTAATAATATCTGATATCCAATTGGCTACTTGAATAATTTCTTCTTCTTTAAACCCTCTAGTTGTAGCTGCTGGCGTACCAATTCTTATTCCGGAAGTCACAAATGGTGATGCCGGATCATTTGGTACTGAATTCTTATTTACTGTTATGTTGACTGAGCCAAGAACTCTTTCAAGATCTTTTCCAGTAATTCCTTTACTTCTAAGATCAACTAATATTATGTGATTCTCGGTTCCATTAGACACAATGTCTATTCCATTTGACATTATTGTTTCAGCCATTGTTTTTGCATTATCCATAACCTGTTTTATATAAATTTTAAATTCTGGATCTAAGGCTTCTTTAAAGCAAAGTGCTTTTGCAGCAACCACGTGCATAAGAGGACCACCTTGTGAACCTGGAAATACAGCAGAGTTAAGTTTTTTTTCAATTTCTTCATTTGCCTTTGCAAGAATAATTCCTGACCTAGGACCTCGTAATGTTTTATGTGTAGTTGACGTTACAACATCTGCATATGGAAGTGGAGATGGATATAGATCAGCAGCAACTAGGCCAGATACGTGAGCCATATCAACAAGAAAATAGGCTCCTGTCTCATCGGCAATTTCTCTAAATTTTTTCCAATCAATTATTCCTGTAAAAGCCGAAAAACCTGCGATTATTAATTTAGGTTTATGTTCTATTGCAAGTGATCTTACCTGATCATAATCTATATCATGAGTTTCGGGATGTAGCCCATATTGAATACTTTTATAATTTCTTCCAGAAAAATTTACCTTTGAACCGTGTGTTAAATGACCACCATGATCTAAACTCATACCAAGAATAGTATCGTTTGGTTGCAAAAGAGCTAAGTAGGCTGCTGCATTAGCTGATGATCCTGAATGAGGTTGAACATTTGCATAATCTGCTTTAAAAAGTTCTTTTGCTCTATCTATTGCAAGATTCTCTGCAATATCAACATTTTCACAACCACCATAGTAACGCTTTGAGGGATATCCCTCAGCATATTTATTAGTCAAAAGAGAACCTTGAGCTTCAAGGATTCGTTTTGATGCATAATTTTCTGAGGCTATTAATTCAATATGATCTTCTTGTCTTTCAGCTTCATGTTGAAAGGATGCCCACAATTCATTGTCATAATCTTTTATGGTGTTATTATTCGAAAAAATACTATCGCTTCTTGATGATTTCATAATTATTTAATTTAATTTAATTTTAAAAACAGGATTTATAGTAATTTTATATTATCTATGGTCTTTTGTGCACAAAAGGTCTTTTTCTTTTTGGATAACATGATTTACAAATTTTACATTCAATTCCATGACAAGCTCTCGCCATACAGTATTCTCTTCCCCAAAAAATAATTTGTAAATGGAGTTTATTCCAAGATTCTTTTGGAAATATTTTTTTTAAATCTTCTTCAGTTTTTTTAACGCTTTTACCGTTTGTAAGACCCCATCTTTGCGCTAACCTGTGGATATGAGTATCAACTGCAAATGCAGGTATTCCAAAACCTTGGCTCATAACTACAGAAGCAGTTTTATGCCCAACCCCAGGTAATTTTTCTAGATCAGAAAAATTATTTGGAACTTTTCCTTTATATTTTTTTATTAACATTTTTGATAGCTGCAAGATAGCTTTTGATTTTTGTGGGCCCAGTCCACAAGGTTTTATAATTTCATAAATTTTCTCAACTGACATTTGAGACATTTTTTTTGGATTTGGAGCAAGTTTAAATAAAGCAGGAGTTATTTGATTAACTCTTTCGTCAGTACACTGAGCTGATAACAAAACAGCAATTAGCAAAGTGTATGTATCTTTATGGTTTAAAGGTACTGGTGTTCTTGGATATGTTTCATCCAAAATTTTTTTTATTGTGAGAGCTCTTTCAGATTTAATCATGCTAATAAATGTAGCATAATAATTTTAAAAATATGGATACAAATCAAATAAAGCAAAATTTATTAAAACTCAAAGATTCTTTTTTGGAAGAAACTGAAGAAAATAAAAAAATGCTAGATATTTATATAAATTATATTGAAGGTAATGCTTCTGATGAAGATATTGAAAATGCAAATAAACAGTTAAAGCAAATTTTTAAAAGCTTAGGTCTTGGTATTCTGGTTATACTTCCATTCAGTCCAATTTCAATTCCGTATGTTCTTAAAAAAGCTAAAGAGCATGATATAGACCTTATACCTGAATGGTATAAGGCTTTAAGTAAAGATAAAGATAGACTAGAATAGTTAAGCTTTAATTGGAGAAATTATGAAAAATGTAGTAATTGTAGATAGTGTTAGAACTGGATTAGCAAAATCACATAGAGGCGGTTTTAATATGACTAGGCCTGATGAAATGCTTGCACATATTATTGATGCAATGTTGGATAGAAATCCTAATTTACCTCCTGAAGAGGTTGAAGACATTATTATGGGTTGTGGAAATCCTGAAGGTGCCCAAGGTCATAATGTTGGAAGAAATGCAGCAGTATTATCTAAATTACCAATAACAACTGGTGGAACAACTATAAACAGATACTGCTCCTCTGGGCTTCAGTCAATATCTATGGCGGCAGGCCAAATAATGGCTGGTTCATATGACACAGTTATTGCTGGCGGGGCAGAAACTATATCTATGATGAATATGAATATGGATAACTTTGTTAATGAGAGATTGGCTGAGGAAGTTCCAGGAATCTATTTTCCAATGGGAATGACAGCAGAAGTTGTCGCAAAACGATACGAGGTTTCAAGAGAAGCGCAAGATGAATATGCTTTTGAGAGTCAAATGAGGACTGCTGCAACTCAGCAATCTGGCGGTTATGATGATGAAATCATACCAATGGACACTAAAATGCTTCTTACTAATAAAGAAACAGGTGAATCAAAAGAAATTGACTACACTGTTGATAAAGACGAATGTAACAGACCAGAAACTACTCTTGAAGGCTTAGCATCTTTAAAACCAGTTTTTGATCCTGAAAATGGTTCTGTTACTGCAGGAAACTCTTCACAATTATCTGACGGAGCATCAGTAACTTTGGTTATGTCAGAAGACAAAGCTAAGGAACTAAATTTAAAACCTTTAGCTTATTTTAGAGGCTTTACTACAATGGGTTGTGAGCCAGACGAGATGGGAATTGGACCAATTTATTCTGTTCCAAAATTATTAAAAAATTACAATCTTTCTATAGATGACATTGATGTCTGGGAGCTTAATGAAGCTTTTGCAGTTCAAGTAGTATATTGCAAAGATAAGCTTGGCATACCTATGGATAAGCTTAATTTAGATGGTGGTTCAATCTCAATTGGACATCCTTTTGGAATGACTGGTTCTAGACAAGTTGGACACCTTGCAAGACAGCTTCAAAATTTGGATAAACAGTTTGGTGTTGTGACAATGTGTGTTGGCGGTGGAATGGGAGCCAGTGGATTATTTGAAAGATATCCTTCTTGATATCAGAATCAGCAATTTTAAATTGCTTTCAACATTTAGTTGATCTTAATAAAGATGATCTTTTAATAGTTGGATCAGGAGACGATGCTGCTGTAATAAAATCTCAAGAGAAAGATCTTGTACATTCTGTTGATATTTCAAAAATTAATTCTCATTTTCCTCAAGATTCCATGCCTCAGGACATCGCATACAGATCTATTGCAGTTGCTTTGAGTGATTTAGCAGCCATGGGAGCATACCCAGCATTTATATCAATTGGATTGACATCAAATATCACTTATTTGAAATGGTATAAACAATTTACTCAAGGAGTTGAGGAAATATTGAATGAGTATCAACTTAAGTTGGTTGGAGGAGATGTTACAAATGGTGAAATTAGCGTTTGTGTAAATGTTTTTGGTTATGCATATGATAAGAATATTTTAAGATCAACTGCAAAAGTTG
This sequence comes from SAR86 cluster bacterium, assembly GCA_004212975.1. Lineage (GTDB taxonomy): Bacteria > Pseudomonadota > Gammaproteobacteria > Magnimaribacterales > D2472 > SAR86A. Next base: position 7,862 of record SHBF01000024.1, on the reverse strand, counting down.
GCGATTTAATATATATAACTGGCCCACTTGGAGAAGGAAGAAAGGGATTAGAAGATTGGAAAAATAATAAACAAACAAAATACACCAAAAAGTTTTTTAAACCTAAAGTGGATTTTGATAAAAGTAAATATATTTCTAAATATGCCAACAGTTGTATTGATATTTCAGATGGATTAGTAAAAGACCTAACTAGAATATGTAAATCTTCGAAAGTTGGCGCTGAGATAATATATGAAAATATACCTATAACAAATGATATCGATGATCTGTCTTATGGAGACGACTATAAATTATGTTACACATGTTCACCAGAATTTAAAAATAACGAATTTATATCAAAAGACTTCTGCATTGGTGAAATAAAGTTGGATACTGAAGTCATTATAAAGAAAGATAATTCGTCTATTAGCTTTAAAAAACACGGATGGGATTCTTTTGAATAAAAAAATTGGCATAATTGGAGGTGGAATTACTGGCCTTATAGTTGGGATTTTTTTGGCAAAAGAGGGACATAAAGTATCAATTTTTGAAAAAAATACGTTACTAAGTGAGACAAGCTCAAAAACGACAAAACTTTTACATGGAGGATTGAGATATCTTGAGAATTTTCACTTTAATGAAGTTAAAAATGGCCTAAATGATAGATCGTGGTGGCTAGAAAATTTCCCAAATCATACATGTAAATTGAAGATACTTATTCCATTTAAAAATATATTTTCTTTAACATTAATTAAATCTTTTTTTGGAATTAAATTATATGAATTTTTAGCAGGCTCAAAAAATTTAGGTAAAAGCTCAATATCAAAGCAAATCAAGAGTGATCATTTTATTCTAAAAGATAACTATAAAACATATTTGTCATTTTTTGATGGAAGTATGGATGATGAATCTCTTGGAAGAGAATTAATTTCATTAGCGAAAGAGCTTAATATAGAAATACTTGAATTTAATGAAGTCAAAAACTTTGATAAACAAGGCGTTGTTAATAAACGTCATTTTGACAAAATAATTTTAGCAGTAGGCCCATGGTCAAAAATGTTACTCGAACAAAATAACATTAAGAGTCAAAAAGACATCGATTATATAAAAGGTAGTCATTTGATAATTAATAGAAGGTTAGAATCTGGTTTTATGTTCTCAGGTATATGTAGGTCTAGATATATTTTTGCCTTACCTTATAAAGACCATACCTTGCTAGGAACAACAGAAGAAAAAGTCTCTCATCCTGAGTTTCCAGAGATAAGTAAAGATGAAATGAAATATCTAATTGATAGTTTTAATCAAATTTTAAGTAAACCTATCTCTAAAAATGAAATAATTAGTTCGTATTCTGGAGTAAGACCCTTAATAAAATCAAAAGAGAATTTTCATAAATCCTCAAGAGATTTCTTTATTCAAGAAAATGACTCACTCTTAACAATATTTGGTGGCAAATGGACAACATCGCCTACCATTGCTAGAAAAATTGTTACAATGATTTAAGATGCAGAAGTTCCCAAATCTAAAAGATCCATATCATTTTTTAGCAACCTTAGGTGGTCTTGGACTTTCTCCTATCGGGCCGGGTACTGTTGGAAGTATATTTGGTTGGCTGATTTTTATAGCTATATCTCATTTTATTAGTGCAATTGCTCTGATTATTTTGACAACTTTTATAATTATATTTTCAGTTTTTATATCTAGTATTGTAACCAAGGACCTTATCGAAAAAGATCACAAATCTATTGTAATTGACGAATTAGCTGGCATATGGGTAGCGATGATTCCTGTAATTTTTATTGCTTCATCACAATATGAAAGATCAATATATGCATTGCTTGCACTAATAATATTTAGAATATTTGATATTTCCAAACCTTTTCCAATTTCGTACATAGATAAAAATTTTAAAAATGGATTAGGAGTTGTTTTTGACGATCTTATTGCTGCAATTTTTGCAGCAATATTTGCTTCGCTTATAACAATTTACTTAATTTAGATTTAATATTTTCTACGTCTAAACCAGCTTCAACTAACATTTCTTCTCTAGAGGCATGCTCAATAAATTTATCAGGAATACCAAAAAGGATTGATCTAACATTTAAATTCTCTTTTGATGCAAATTCTTGAACAGCACTACCAGCACCTCCCATAATTGAACCATCCTCAATAGAAATAAAAACCTCTGCTTTTTTAAAAAGTTTTTTTAAAAGCTTTTCATCTAAGGGTTTTACAAAACGCATATCCACTAAAGTGGCCTTTAGTTCTTTTGAGATTTGATTTGCTTCATTTAAAAGAGTTCCAAAGTTCAAAATTACTATTTCTGAACTTTCTTCATTGATTATATTTGCTTCTCCAATCTTCAAAGGCTTTAGATCTTTATCAACATTTCTATTTGGCCCCATACCTCTTGGGTATCTTACAGAGGCTGGCCCATTATGTAAGTATGCTGTTGTTAATAATTTTCTTGTTTCATTCTCATCTGAAGGAGCACAAATCACCATATTTGGAATGCATCTTAAGTAGGCTATATCATAATTTCCTGAGTGAGTAGGACCATCTTCACCAACAAGACCAGATCTATCCAATGCAAATGTAACGTCTAGATTTTGAACTGCGACATCATGAATTAATTGGTCATATGCTCTTTGTAAAAAAGTGGAGTAAATTGCGACTACAGGTTTCTTTTTTTCAACTGATAAACCAGCTGCAAATGTGACAGAGTGTTGTTCGGCTATAGCAACATCAAAGTATCTGTCTGGAAATTTTTTACTGAACTCAACAAGTCCTGATCCCTCTCTCATAGCTGGTGTAATACCAATAAGATCGTCACTTATATTGGCCATATCTATAATCCATTCGCCAAATATATCTTGATATTTTTTTTGCTTAATTTTTTTATCTTTTATTGCGTTTATTTTTCCTATTGCGTTTATTTTTCCTATAGCATGAAAGCCAATTCTGTCAGCTTCTGCTGAATCTAGACCCGCACCTTTTTTTGTTATTACGTGAAGAAATTGAGGACCTTCAAATTCTTTTAAATTTGAAATGACATCTTTAAGCTCTTTTAAATTATGACCATCTATTGGACCAATATAATTTAATCCAAGTTCCTCAAAAATAGTTCCTGGTGCAACCATTGCTTTCATTTGGGTTTCTACTTTTCTAGCTAAATGATATGCCTGAGGTAAAGGTTTCAAGAAACTAGAACCACTTTTCTTAATACCCTTGTAAGTTTTTGATGCCCATATTCTTGAAAAGTAATTTGATAAACCGCCAACATTCTCAGATATAGACATATCATTATCATTTAATATTACTAACAAATTTGGTTTTAAATGTCCTATGTGACTCAGTGCTTCGAAGGCCATGCCTGCAGTCATTGCTCCATCACCGATTACAGCAACATGTTTTTTATCTGGATTTGAGTTTTTTGTAGCCTCCGCCATCCCAACAAGTGCACTTAAAGATGTGCTTGAATGTCCAACTCCAAATGTATCATATTCACTTTCTGATCTTGAAGGAAAGGGCGCTAAACCACCTTTCTTTCTAATTGACATAATTTTTTCTTTTCTGCCAGTAAGAATTTTGTGAGGATAAGCTTGATGCCCAACATCCCACACTAGATTGTCATAAGGTGTGTCATAGAGATAATGAAGTATTATTGTAAGCTCAATAACACCAAGTCCGCCCCCTAAATGACCGCCACTTTGGCCAACAGAATACAGCAAAAATTCTCTTAACTCATTTGCAAGAGTTTCAAGTTCATTTATGGAGAATGATCTTAAATCTGAAGGATAATTAACTGAATCCAACAATGGCGTATTTGGTAACTCAGTTGGTATTTCTTTAAAAATTTTCAACTTATTTTTCTCTGTAGCAAATATATTTTGCTAATTCTATCAGTAAATCAATTTCACTGGATTTAATGCTTTTTAATTCATTAATTGCAGACTCACAAAGATCTTTAGACTTTTTAATAGATTCATCAAGACCAAGAATATTAACGTATGTAGCCTTGCAATTTTTTACATCTGAATTAATATTTTTTCCAAGGGTTTCCTTGCTTGAGGTTACTTCAAGAATATCATCAGTTATTTGAAATGCTAAACCAATTTTATTGCCAAAACTTTTCATTAGCTCTTTTTCTTCAAGATCCTCATTACCAATTTGTCCCAACATCACAGAACACTCTATAAGTCTGCCAGTTTTTAAAATATGAATATTTTCAATTGATTGTTCATTTATTTTTTTTGTTTCTGCATTTATATCTAAATGTTGGCCATAAACCATTCCATTTTTTCCGCATGCCTTGCTTATCATTCTAATACCTTCAATTTTATGTTTGTCCTCAAGCGAGCTTTCATTACAAATAATTTCATAGGCAAGAGATTGAAGTGCATCTCCAGCTAGAATTGCATTAGCTTCACCAAACTTTATATGATTTGAATCTTTTCCTCTTCTTAAATCATCATCATCCATGGATGGGAGGTCGTCGTGAATCAATGAGTAAGTATGAATTAGTTCTACTCCTGTTGAGAATGTTAATAGACTTGAATCAGATATTTTTTTATTTATCCTTCCAGATGCATTAATTAAAGCCGCTCTAACCATTTTGCTATCGCCCAATGCTGAATAAGACATAGCTTCTTCAATTAAATTGGAATTACCAATTGATTTCTTAATATTTTGAGAAACTTGTTCCCTAGTTTGAGACAGGAAATTTTCTAACACTTTTTTTATTCGTTATCAATTTCGGAAGCAGAACCATCATCAAGAAGTTTTTTTATTTTTAGTTCTGCTGTTTGAAGTTGTTTTTGACATTCTTTAACAAGATTTACACCTCTTTCAAATGACTTAACTGAATCTTCTAAATTAATGTTTTCATCTTCTAATTTAGCAACTATGTTTTCTAGCTCTTTAAGAGATGATTCAAAATCTATTTTTTTATCTTCTTTAACCATTATTTATTGTATGCCATTAGCTTCTGTTTTAAAGAATTTTTTATATTCATTTTTTAATGCATTAGGAAGAGATAAAACCGCAGGAGTTAATATTAACGTCATAAAAGTACTAAAACCAAGACCCCATACAATTGAAACGGCAAGGTTTGACCACCAATCTACAACTCTACTTCCAATGACAATATCTCTTGAGATGATGTCTACACTAATGCCCATTGCTAGAGGCAATAAACCAAAAATTGTTGTTAGTGATGTTAATATAATTGGCCTCAATCTTTGTTTACAAGCATTAATGACATGAATTGACTGATCGATTTGAGGTGACTCATCTCTCAATTTATTAAAGGTATCAATTAGTACTATATTATTGTTCACAACTATACCTGCTAGTGTGACTATAGATATACCAGTCATAGTAGTGCTGAAAGACTTACCGGTTATAAGAAGACCCAAAAGCACTCCAACAAATGAGATTGTTACCGCTGATAGGATGATAAAAGATTGATAAAAGCTATTAAATTGGGTGATGAGCATTAGCAGCATCATAAATACAGCTGTTACTCCAGCTATAATTATAAATCTGTTAACATCCTCTGTTTCTTCAGCCATTCCGCTGAATTTGTAACTAATATTAGGTCCAAGATTAGTAGTCTCTAACCAATCACTCAACTGATTAATCTTTTCAGAAACCTTAGACTCATCCTCAGTTCCAGCTCCAATTTCCTGAAAATATCTTCCATTTTTTCTGTTAACTGTTTGACGATTTTCTTTTGGAACAACTTGAACAAAAGAACTCACCGGCACAGTACCTTGTCTGGTGACTACATTTAAGTCTCTTATTCCGGTAATAGTCCTATCAGAATCAGGAAATCGTGCTCTTATTTCAACTTCGTCTTTAGCATCATCTGGCCTATATTCACCTACCTTAAAACCGGATGTTAACATTTGAACTAAAGCTCCAACATCGCTTACGCTAACACTCAATTGTGCAGCCTTTTGTTTATCAACTTCAACACTCCATTCAACAGATGGATATGCTTTGGAAGAGAAGATATTATTTAAACCTATCATGCTATTACGCATATAATTTTCAATTTTAGTAACTGCCTCGTTCACCTGTTCTTCAGTATCACCAAAAATATCTAATTCAATAGGGGAGTCAAATGATGGTCCACCTTCATCTGCCTCAATTTCAACTGTTATTCCTGGTAAATCATTAGTTGACTCTTTTAAGCGATCCATAATCTCGAAACCAGTAATTTTTGTTTGGGAAGGTTCCAATGTCTCTATAAAACCACCTCCAATTCTGTCCGATCCCGACTCCCACCAATTTGAACCAGATCTTAGATATACATTCTTTATACCTTCAACTTCCATAAATCTTTCTTCAACTTGTTCAATAATTTCTTTCGTTTCAAGTGCAGAAAAATTACCTCGAGCCTTAATGGTTACATTAGCCTGTATTGGATCAACAATTGCAAAATAAATTGTGCCCATGCCAGAAATAGAGTAACTCATAATTATTATAAGCAGCACAGATACAACTGCAGTTACAGTTTCAATGGGATTTCTTACAAATCTTTTAATATATTTTCCATACCAATCAGTCAACTTTACAAAAATTGAAGTATGGCCATCATCATTATTTAGAGCAGATTCTTTTTGTCCAAAGTATGCACCAAGAACAGGTATTACAATAAGTGAATAAAATAAAGATGCCGATAAAACAAAGAAAATTGTAATGGGCAAATATTTCATGAATTGGCCTGTGAAGCCTGGCCAAAACATCATTGGTATGAAAGCAGCAAGCGTTGTTCCAGTTGATGCAATAATTGGATAAAACATTCTTTTTGAAGCTAGAGTATATCCTTCAACACGAGAGAGACCTTCGGCTATTTTCTTATCCGCATATTCTGTAATAACAATGGAACCATCAATTAACATTCCCATACCGAGAAGCAAACCCATCATTACAAGAAAATTTACTTCCATGTCTAAAGCATACAAAATTAAATATGTCATTAAAAAACAAAAAGGAATCGAAAGACCAACCAGCATTGAAACTCTAGTCCCCATACTTGCTATTACTAGCACCATTATTAAAACTACTGCAGCTATGATATTCCCGTTGAGCTCTTTTACCATGAGACTTGCATATATCGTATCGTCATTAGAAACAACAATATCAAGATTATTTGGAAGTGTTTTCTCGAAGCTAGTAAGTATTTCTCTGATGGCAGTTGAGGCATCTATTGCATTAGCACTTTCTCTTAAAGAAATTTCTAATGTAACTGCATCTTCTCCATTTACTCGTGCATAAGAGGTGAAATCTTTAAACGTTCTTTTAATTATTGCAATATCACCTAGAGTTACTATTGCATCTTTCGTAACTTTTACCGGAATTGCATATACATCTTTTGCAGATTCAATAATACTTGGAACTTCAATATTAAAACTTCCTCTTCCAGTATCTTGCTTACCACCAGGAATTATTAAGTTGTTATTAGAAACAGAATAATAGATATCAGACAATGTTACGCCGTAAGACTCCATTTTTGCTTTATCGATAACACCTTCAAGAACTTCCTCAGGAGCTCCTGTCATTCTAACTTCTAAAATCTGTTCAATAGGTTCAATCAGATCTTTTAGTTCTCTGGCGTAAAAGACTTTTTGCCTTACAGAACTGCCACCAACAATACTTATATTCATTACAGGAAAACTAGCTTCGCTATACTCTTGAATTTGAGGATCTTCGGCTTCAAGTGGCAACTGATATTTAATCTCTTCCACTCCTTGTTTTACATCAACCAAAGCTTTATCAATATCAAAACCTACTTCAAATTCTAGAAATACTCTTGCATAGCTCAAGTAGCTGGTTGATCTAATACTTTCAACACCAGTAACTGTTTTTAATCTGTT
>SHBF01000023.1 GCA_004212975.1 SAR86 cluster bacterium | reverse complement strand
TTTATTAGATAGTTTCTATATTTAGCTGCCCCTCTAATCCCGCATCTCTATGAACATGAATCTTTTGATATCCCGGATCCATTGTCATATCAAACATTGCTTTTCTATTTGGATATTTAGCAATTGCAACAGCATCCCATAAATCCTCAACTTCACCTAACATCAATCTACTAACTTTACCTGCAAAAATAAATTCACCACCATACTTTTCAACGAAATTTATTACTTCAGCAGCGTAAAGACCATATGCCTCTTCTCCAGTCAGATTAGTATCACGACCATCATCATATTTGGCTTTATCTTTATATTTAAGTAAATTCACCATTGATATAGGTCCAATTTCAGAATTTTCCAAAAAACCATTTATTTGAGCTTCGTTAGGCATAACTTTGTTTTCAACTTTCATAATTAATTCACCTTTGACATATATTACGACAATATATTATTTTAAAATATATTTCCGGAGAATACTGATGAATAAAGTTTTTTCAATTTTATTTTATAAATTTATATATACAATTACTTAATGAATAGAGTTACTGCTCATATGGGGTCTAAGTATCCAATTATTCAAGCTCCGATGGGTTGGATCGCAAGAAGTCAACTTGCGTCAGCAGTATGTGAAGCAGGCGGAATGGGGATAATAGAAACATCATCTGGTGAAATTGATAACTGTAAAAAAGAAATTCAAACGATGTCAGAACTAACTGATAAACCATTTGGAGTTAATTTACCTTTATTATTCCTTAAAGATGATTCAATGGTTAATTTTTGTGTTGAGTCAGGTGTTAGATTTGTGACAACTTCTGCCGGAGACCCTTCAAAATATGTTGGTACATTAAAAGATGCAGGAATAACTGTATATCATGCTGTTCCTAGTCTTGATGGCGCAATTAAAGCAGCAAATGCTGGCGTTGATGGTCTGGTCGTTGAAGGTACAGAAGGTGGTGGATTTAAAAGTCCAATTGAGGTGGGTCTTTTAGTTCTCATTCAATCAATAAAACAAAATTTAGACTTACCTATTATTGCTGCTGGAGGAATTGCTGATGGTGCTGGAATGGCAGCTGTATTTGCAGCAGGCGCAGAGGGAATACAAATGGGAACTAGGTTTGTTTCAAGTTTAGAAAGTCCGGTTCATGATAATTTTAAAAATAAAATCATTAACTCTGGGATTGATGGAACATATATTTTAAATAAAAAATCAAAACCAGTAATTAGAGCTCTTAAAACTGACTTAACCAAAAATATTGATGAGAAAGGTGAAATGGATATGACTGCTTTGATGAATATTAAAGATTTATATTTTGGAGGAGATATGGAAGCAGCTCCTGCTCTTTCTGGTCAATCATCTGGACTAATAGATGAAATAAAACCTGTAAAACAAATAATCGATGAAATCGTAAAAGAATTTAATTCAATCTGTGATTCAATGAGCGAATTAAAAATTTAGTTGATTTGATTAATCCGGAATATCAGATTCATCAATTTTTTCTCTTAATAAAAGTTTTTTGAGACTGATTTTATCCTTAAGAGTCATTATATATGCTGATATTGCTAGTATTAGAATTCCAGTGGCTTCATAAATAATATTAATAGCATTAAGATCTTTACTCTCTTGTATTATCATCCTTGTAAGTGCAGTCATAGCAATAATTAATGGCAATGTAACTGGTATTCTATTATTGGTATAAAATGTAGCCACCATTCCAAGTACCTCAGCATAAATAAATAATAGAAATAAATCACTCAGATTTACCTCTTTAACAGAAATTATTCGAATGATTTCTGAAGCAGATGCAAATAATGTGGCTAGTGCGATTGTTAATAATATAGCTCTCTCAGAGAACCATATAAATTTTTGGACAATATTAGATTCATTCATATTCTTTAATTTTACATAATATTAAAGTTATCTCAAATTTAACTTTTTGGTGGCAATAAAAGAAGCTGGGATGTTTGTTCCATGTATTCCTTGTAGTCTGATCTATTCTCTAAACTTCTATTATCCATCATAGGACATGATGCAGAGATAAAAAGAGATAACATAGAAAGAGGGCATAATATAATCCACAATGGAGCCAAACCAGAACTAATACCCATAAAATAAATCCCAAACCAAAAACCAATTTCACCAAGATAATTAGGATGTCTAGAATATTTCCATAATTTGTACTTCATTGATTTGCCTTTATTCAAAGGATCTTTCCTAAAATCCCTCATTTGCTCATCTGCAACAGTTTCAAGCACGATTGACATAAAAGTGAATAATGATGCTAAATATAAAAAGGGTGTAACAGTAGCGTTATTAGAAAATATAAATAACAGAGGATAGAGACAAAAATTAACGATTAATGTTGGAAATAAATGTATTCCAAAAAAATTTCTAAATTCAGCATTTAGTCTATTAGTATTCTTTAAATCAATATATCTAAAATCCTCATGTTCAAAACCTCTCCAGCTAATAATCCAGTTTCTAGTAAGTCTTACTGCCCAACAAATAATTGGAGTAAGAACTAGTAAATCAAGTGTTAAAGAATTATCTGATTTAACAGCTAAATAAATTACTATTGGCACTGGTGCTACCGACCAAAAAGGATCGTATAAACTTGAATTATTGAGAATCACACTTCCAATATAAATAAACAATGTTGCATAAAGATGCCATATTAAAATTTTAAGCCAAATACTCTCGATTGATTGTAGTGTAAGAATGAAAGCTACATAAAAAGATATTATGTATATCATTACACATAAAATCTGACTTAATAGTTTATTTTTAATCATAGAAAATGGGGCCATTTCAGGCCCCTAATTTATATTATTTCTTAGACCAAGTTATCGCTAACTGAAATGCAAGAATAAATAATACAAATGCTGTTTGGAGTGGTGAACCTACCACTAATGGAAAATCAAGATAAGCAGCCATTCTTTCAGCAGAAGGTGCTCCAACTTCATTAAGTTGACTTACAGCAGATTCTAAAATAGATCCACCTATTTGATTTACACCAAACATAAAGGCAGCAACAAAAACACAAAATACCGATGTAAACACCTTACCAAGCATATTTGCATCAGGACTGTTATAAATGTTGTTCGCCATTCTGAAGCCTAACCAAGTAAACAAGACCATTCCAACAAAATACATTGAATTTTGTATAAATCCTACTTGCATTAGATTTAGTATTTGATATTCAGCCATCATATTTCTCCCTAATTATTTGAATCCTTATAATAATATAAAATTTTAAGTTTCGTTATATTGTTTAAAAAAAAATATGTATTAATTAGAAGTATATTTCTGGCAGCATTTGAAAATAAATTCTATGATATTTAGTAAAGGAGGATATAAACAATGTTTATTAAAAATTTTATTTCACTTTCATTAATATTGTCTTTTAGTCTTATTGCTGATGATCATAGTGTAAAAATTGAGTCTGATGGTACTGTTGGAGAATTTAACTATGTGACAGTCACTGATCCAATTAACTTTATGATGGCTCTAGATGAGTTTGATAAATCAGAATGCGGCAATAAATGGAGAGATGAATCAAATGTTAACGTAAGTTTATGGGCATTAAGAGGCTCAGGATCATCAACTCATTTTATTTTAGTTTCGTATGAAAATTGGGATTTATTGGAAAAGGGAAGAACTATTTTTTCTTCATGTAAAGAATCAGCTGATATGCTTGTAAAAATATCAAATACTACAGATGTATCAAAGTCATGGAATTGGGTAACTCAAAATGTTCTTTCTGGACGTACATGGCAGACAAATACTTCATTTGCAAAATTTAATTTTCAAGTTGCAAGAGGTAAAGAGGCTGAATATGCTAAAGCATGGAAATCCATGATGTCTGATCAAGTAGATAATACTTCTGGATCTTTTGGATTAAATGCAGTTGCATATGGAAATAGATACGCAAATCATATGGTATATATTGGAGCTAATTCAGTAAGTGAGTTAAATGATTCTATAGCAAAAATAAGAACCACAAAGTCTTATAAAGACTATACAGCTGATACATTAGATATTATTAGTAACGTTAGCAGTGAAATGGTTCAATTTGTTAAATTTTATACAGGAGAATAATATGAAAAAAATATTTAATTTATTTTTAATAACTTTTTTATCAGCTAACTTATTTGCTGATGAGTCAGTTGAGCAATCTTTTCCTGGTCTAGTTTCAACTGAAGTTTTTAGTATGGGAAATGGAATGGAAATGCATATTGAAAGAAGGAAAACATGTGATCAAGGAACAGTGCCAAAACACTTTCATCCTGCTGCAGGTACATTGGTATATGTTTTAGAAGGTCTATCTCAATCCAAGTCATCTGGTGAATGGAAAACCTATAGTGACAATGAATATTGGTTTGAAAGATCTGATTGGGTTCATGGTGGAGAGTCAGATGCACCTGAATTAGAAGATTCATGTTCAGATTTACTCGTAATTAGAGTTTCTGAATCAGGCAAAGAACATACCATTTTTATTGATTAAAAAATCATTATTATAAAACTAGCCTCAGGGCTAGTTTTATATTTATAGGAATATAAATTAAAATAGGTTTAATTAATATATCTATTTATTTATGCCTTCAAAAAAACCAAAAATAACAGAGGTTGTTCTAAGGGATGGTCAGCAATCATTAATTGCAACAAGAATGAAAACTGAAGACATGTTACCTGTCTTATCAAAGCTAGATAAAGTAGGTTACTCATCCTTAGAGGTTTGGGGTGGTGCCACATATGATTGCTGTCTAAGGTTCTTGAATGAAAACCCATGGGATAGATTAAAAGTTTTTAAAAAGAATTTTAAAAAAACCAAACTTCAAATGTTGCTTAGAGGTAAAAATTTAGTTGGTTACAAAGAATATGATGATTCCGTTATTGAATTATTTATTAAAAATGCAGCAAAAGAGGGTATAAATATTTTTAGAATTTTTGATGCTTTAAACGATATTGACAACATTAAATCATCCATAGAGTTTGTGAATAATGAAAAAGAAAACTCACAAGGCACAATTTGTTATACAACTAGCCCAGTTCATAATGAAAAATACTGGATAAAATTAGCAAAAGATATTGAAGATATAGGGGCAAAATCATTAGCTATAAAAGATATGGCAGGACTTTTAAGACCTAATGTTGGTTATGAGTTAATTAAAAAACTTAAAAAAAATCTTAAAATTCCAATTCATTTACATACACATTCAACTACTGGTTTAGCAGATGCAACAAATTTAAAAGCATACGAGGCAGGAGTTGATAATATTGATACGTCAATATCATCATTCAGTAATTTATATGCACATACAGCAACTGAAAGCTTTATATCAATGATATATAAAGATGATGAAAACCCATTTGATATGAATCTTTTAACAAACATAGCTGAACATTTTCAATCTGTAAGACCAAAATATGTTCAATACGAAGGATCTATGAGGGGAGTAGATATTAATATGCTTTTATATCAAGTACCTGGAGGTATGTTAAGTATTTTAGAAAAACAGTTAGTTGATCTTAATAAACAACATAGATTAAAAGACCTAATTGATGAAATTCCAAGAATTAGAGAAGACGTTGGTTTTGTACCTCTCGTTACACCATCTTCACAAATTGTTGGCGCACAGGCATTAATGAATGTTTTAGATGGAGAAAGATATAAGACTTTAAATAAAGAATTTGTTGATTTAGTTAATGGCAAGTACGGTAAGATTCCAGGAAAAATAAATTCAAAACTTCTTAAAAAAATTGATAAAAATATTTCAGATAACGAATTAGAAAACATGACAATAAATGAGTATAGAAAAGATTTTTCTAATTTTTGTAAATTAAATAATATTAAAGACTTTTCAAAAAAAGATACCGATCTATTAAATTACATACTATTTAATAAAGAATCTAAAGATTTTTATTTATCATCTAATAAAAATACATACAATGATATTGTAGGTCTTCAAGAAGGCTTTGGTTTGTATATAGAATAAACAACTTGTTATTTTCAATAAAAAACATATGAATATTTGGAATGAAATTCAAAATGAAGTGAAATTAAGAATTGAGGCTGAACCCTCACTTGCACCATATTTAAATCAATTAATATTATCTCAAGATAACTTAATTAATTCAGTTGCAGCTGTTTTAGCATCCAAGTTAAACAGTGATGCTTTATCATCAGATAAAATAAGAGAGTTTATTTTAGATGTTTATTACGATTGCGATCACATTGAAGAAGACTTAATAAATGATATTGTTTTTTTTAAAGATCATGATCCGGCATGTAAATACTTTTCAACACCAATTTTGTTCTACAAAGGTTTTCAAGGTCTTGCCACTTATAGAGCTGCTCACTGCTTATGGAATAACGACAGACATACAATGGCGCTATTTTTTCAAAATAGAGCATCAGAGATCTTTGGTGTAGATATTCATCCTGCAGCTGAAATTAAGGGAGGTGTAATGATTGATCATGCTACTGGAGTTGTTATAGGAGAAACCTCTAAAATTGATGAAAATGTATCCATATATCAGGGAGTTACACTTGGTGGAAAAGGTTTTGAATTAGGTGATAGGCATCCAAAAATAAAATCTGGTGTTTCAATTTTTGCATCTAGTACTGTATTAGGAAATATCACTATTGGTAAAAATGCAAAAGTTGCTGCAGGTAGTCTTGTTCTAAAGGATGTTGAAGCTGAAACCACTGTTGCTGGAATTCCTGCTAAAAAGCTTTAACTCTTTAAACAGAATTAAGTAGCTTTTTCTCCTCCTCATTCATTTCTGGTTCAATTGAGTCAAACAAAATACTAGACATATATCTTTCAGCTGTATCAGGAAGCATGCATAAAATATTTGAACCTTCCTTAGCTTTTTTGGCAACTTCAACAGCAATTGCGAATGTTGATCCACCTGATACCCCTGTAATAATACCTTCTTTTTTTGCTAATTCATGTGACCAAAATAGACCATCATCACCAGATACTGGAATTAATTCGTCATAATATTTTTTATCAATTGATTCTTGTAAAACAAGAGGGATGAAATCAGTAGTCCAACCTTGTATAGGATGAGGGTTCCATGCAGGGTGTGATTCTGATGCTGAACCGTCGTCATTTCTAATTTGTTTTTTATCACTACCAATTAATGGCGCTACATCTGGTTCGGTTAAAATTAATTTAGTATTAGGAAGTTTTTCTCTTAGTGTTCTAGATACTCCAGTAAAAGTTCCTCCAGTACCATATCCTGATACCCAGTAGTCTAATCCAATATCCTTAAAGTCATTATAAATTTCTATTCCTGTTGTTTCTTCGTGAATATTGGCGTTATCTTCATTTTCAAATTGTCTCGCAAAAAACCAGTTGTTTTTATGAACTAATCTTTTTGCAATATCATATGCGCCAGTTCCTCCCTCAGATGCAGGTGTTAAAATTACTCTTGCTCCAAGAAATCTCATTAATTTTCGTCTTTCTATAGATGCGCTATCTGGCATAGTTACAACTAGAGGATAATTCTTAGCCGCACAAACCATTGCAAGACCAATACCTGTATTACCACTAGTTGCCTCAACAACTGTCTGACCTTTTTCTATAGATCCATTTTTTTCTGCGTTCTCAATAATGCTTATAGCTAAACGATCTTTTACTGAACTAGCAGGATTAAAGAATTCAGCTTTCACATAAATATTTGTGTTATTTATAGAAATATTTTTAACTTTTATAGACGGAGTATTTCCGATAGTTTCAAGGATATTTGAATAGATCATATGTTATTAATATATAGATTTAAGACACTTTTTTGTAGTATAAAATGATATATTTATTGATATATTTTAAATATAAATTTATTTGATAGGGAGATTTTATGAAATTTTATTTAATACCAAGCTTATTTTTAATATCTATTTCTTCATATGCACAAAATACTTCTATTGGCGATGTTGATATGGGTGAAGTCAATAGTAGTAAGGCATTTGAACAAATTAAAAAAATGCTAGGAAAATGGGAAGGAAAACTATATCAACAATCAGGTGCCGTAGTTGATACATTTTCTGAATTTAAACTTGTTTCAAATGGAAATACAATTGTTGAAAAATTGGTTGAAGACGGAGTTGAGATGATGACAACATATTCAGATAAAGATGGCGAGCTTGTAATAAAACATTATTGTGCTCTTGGTACTGAACCAATGTTTACTGTTGATACACTGAGTGAAAATTCAATACAACTCAAATCAGATCCTTCACCTGGTTATCATCCTAAACATAATAATTATGTTGAATCCATTGGGTGGACTTTTACAGGTAGTGATAGTGTGAAAGTTGACGCTTCATTAAACTTAGATGGAAAATTAGAAAAACAATATTCACTTATAAAAAGAGTAGATTGATAAATAAAATAAAATTATTTTTTATAATTTTAATTTCAACTTTTAGTTTTTCTAACGAATATGAAATAACTGTTTTAGCGACAAATATTTCAAACTATGGCGGCTTTGGTGAGTGGAGCTTTTCAGCTTTGTATGAAAACAATGATGAGTCAATATTGTTTGATACTGGGTTTCACGAAGACACAGTTCTTCATAATGCAAAAATATTAAATAAGGACTTATCAAAAGTTGAAAAAGTTGTATTAAGTCATTTTCATAGCGATCATACTGGCGGTCTAATTAAATTAAGGCAAACGTATAAAAACATAAACCCAAAATCATTTTCTAAGGTATATGTTGCAAGAGGTTTTTTTGAGCAGCGTTATCTTGAAAATGGTCAGAAAGTAGGACCTGGTAATTTTGATGATTCAAATGAATTCAAAATTGCTGCTGAAAAAGAGGGCATAGATTTTAAAATTTTAGACAATCATTTTTTAGTTTCCAGAAATCTTTATGCAACGGGCACAGTAGAAAGAACTGACGAATATTTCAATGGGCCAAAAGGTATTTATACAGATGTTGAATTAACTAAGCCTGATATTATAAAGGATGATCAATCTGTTGGGATGTTAACAGATAAAGGCTGGGTAATGATGTCAGGATGCGGACATTCAGGAATTATAAATACTGCTAAAAAACTTCAGTCAATTAAAAATGTTCCGGTATATGGAGCAATTGGAGGATTTCATTTATTTAGAGCAGATGATGAAACAATCATTAACACAGCTAACTGGTTTAAGGATAATGGATTAACAAAATTTATGGGAGGTCATTGCACAGGTATTCATGCTGCTAACGAAATTGCTAGCATTATAGGAATTAAACGCGAGGATATGTCGCATACAGCAGTTGGAAGTGTATTGACTAAAGATTTAAATATTATTAGATCCTCAGTTGAGTAATTTATAAATCAATTTCTGAATTCGTTCCTAGACCAGCTCCATAGATGATGGCATTAAGCCAAAGTCTATTAGTACCCAATGCAGATCCTCTATAATTTGGCTCACCTGAAAATAATATAACTTGACCTTTGCCAACTTTTTCTCGAGTTAAGTACGCTGAATTTGCAATTCTTTGTGATGCTTCAGGCCAGACTAAACCACTCATTCTTACGTTAATATCTTTCCCAGCTGGAATCGTTGACCAATTTATAGCACGTGCATTTTCTTTTGATGGATCATTAATTAATTCACCAATTCTTACTGCTGCTTGAGCATTATCACTAGTCATAAGAATAGGGTAGTTACCATATAAAACAGGTAATACGTCTATAGCTCCAAATGTTAGCCAATGTTTCTGATCTGTTCGTCCTGCAACAATTGCACCAGAGGGCATAAAAATTGATTGCCACTTATCGCGTTTTTTTAAGTCCTCAGAAATTTTATCTGCACTTTCCCAAGGATAATTAATATTTAGGTTAACTTTGTTATTTATAATATCTTCTTTGTTAATATTATCTTCAAGAGAATAAATCTCTCTCTGCAAATCAAAATTGTAATCTTCACTATTATCATATGTATCTCTTAAGTGTTTTACATTACCAATTCCATTATCACCAATAAGAGATCTAGTACCATAATTATGAGCAATTAGAGTACCACCTTGTCTAACCCAATCATTTAATGATTTTTTTGAATTATCATCTAGAGCCCGTCCACTAGGAACAACTATTGTGTTATATCTTCGTAAGTCTGCATAACTTAAGATAGACGTATTGAGCTGGCTGTGTCTGATTCCTAAATGATGATCGATTGACCACCAGCTTACACCAACGTCATAAGAATTAAATCCTTCATGACTTAATATAGCAATCTGTGGTTTTTTAAGTAATCTAAAATGTCTCCCGCCCCAATCTGGTAATTCTTCAGGACCAAAACCTGAATCAAGGGAAACAATTGAAATATTTAATTCTGATGCTAATTTGCTAACAATGTCACTTAAATTAGTTATATTGGGATTATCCATGCGAATGACAGCTACGCTTCCTCTTGATAAGTTATACCCTGAAAGGCTTGCTTCCTTATCTATTATTCTTACCTGAACATCTTGTTCCATCAATCTAGCAGCAAAAGCTACAGAATTATCATCAACTCCATCAGTTGCCCATATTACTGCTTCATTAGTAATGTCAATAGATTGATTTGATGACTCCCAATCAACTAAATTAGAACTTATATTTTCCGGAACAGTTATAGCCTCAAGACCATAAACCATAGAAAAATTAAATGCTGTTGTGTCATACATTATTGATGAACCGTCTCTTAGAACACTTTGTTTTTCTTCAATCAATACTTCTTCATCTATATCAGCATCAAACTCCATTATTGCCGATATAAGAGGGGCCTCAGCTTGTCTATTGGGAATGATCATACTTCCTTGCGGAATAGTAAAATTTTCTTCAACGTCACCTGTTTGTTTTAAAATATTTTTTACAAGAATAGGTTTCTCATTTTTATAGAGTTGAATATCTTGAAATTTTAATTTTTCAGCAAGTGTATTAATTCTTGTATTATTTTTGGTTGGTAATATTACAAATGTTCTATTAGCATAGTTGCTATCTCTAGAAACGTTATATTTTCTTCCTTCCCAAAAGTCTCGATACATCGCTTTTGAGTTTTTAAGTAGAGTATTAAGATTTACCATTGTACTTACATATTGATGATGAACTGATTCCTTATATGATTGAATTGTTCCTTCTGGTCTTCTTACGCCATCTTCTGCCATTCTTGATTGTTCATATAAAATTCCTAAAGTACCTCTAAATTGAACATAAAAAGAATATCCAGGAAATAAATCTTCATGCCATTCACCTGTATAAAAACGCCAATCTCTCTCGTCAAAAGCGTTTCCTTGATCCTGTGCAAATATATTTCCCCATTTAAGCAAATCTTTATCAATATTTTTATTTATAGGTTCCCTTGGCGGTCCTGTCATAAATGTATCTTGTGGTCCCATTTCATGTGCGTCGACTAATATTTGAGGACTCCACTCATTAATAAGCTTTACTCTTCCTTGAGTCTCGGGCTGAGTTAAATATATCCAATCTCTATTTAAATCAAAAAAATAGTGATTTGTTCTTCCATAAGGCCAATCACCTGTGTGAAGAAGGGATTGATCGTCATAATTTTGCGCTGTTCCTCTATATTCCTGCAATGATTTAGCAAATCTTGCTCTTCCGTCAGGATTCATCATTGGATCAATAATGATCAGCATTTTATTTAACATATCAACAGTTTCAGGATCCTCACTAGCTATAAAATGATATATTGCTGCTAAAGCAGCATCTGCACCAGAAGTCTCATTTCCATGAATTGAATATGCCATCCATGCAATTGCAGGCAATTCATCAATTAAAGCTCTTGCTTTATTTCCATTTGTATTCTCACCGTCAGATAATAAATTTATGTTTTCTTTTATTTGATCTAATTTTGATAGGTTTTCTGGTGATGATATAAAGATTGCATACAGCGGACGACCTTCATGACTTTTTGCATATTCCTTAACTATCATTCGATCAGATTGTTTTGCCCATGCCAATACTGCATTAGATATTTGATAGGGCGCAGCAACACGTTCTCCAACTTCAAATCCTAAATAAACTGATGGTCTATCAATCTCATTAGAATATGTTCCATCTAAAATAACACCATCATATAAATCCTCTGACTTTGAAGTAGGTTCCATTAATGTATTAGCAATAATGTTTAATGAAACTAATAGTAGAGAAAGTATTTTTATGTGCATTTTATTACCCCAATAAGATGAATATGTTTATATTGAATAATATAATAAAAATATAAATTAATGGAGTTAATATGAAAAATTTAGTAATTGTTTCTTTTCCTGCAAAAGAGGGCATGTTAGAAGATTTAAAAGAAACTTTAAAAATAGCTTTACCAGACACAAGATCATTTGATGGATGTATTTCAGTAGCAACTTATATAGAGGATGCATCAAATACTATTCATTTAATTGAAGATTGGGAATCGCTTGAACATCAAGCAAAATACTTAAACTGGAGAGTAAAGACTGGATTACTAGATATTTTGGAGCCTTTGTTAGAAGGCGGTGCATCAGGATTAAAAGCAACAATTTGTGGGGAACCTCATCATGATATTTAAATCACAAACTTACATAATTATTACTCTATATTTTATAAGCTCTATAATTTATGCAGATAATTTTGATGATCAAAGAGGAATGACAAAATTACTTGGTATAGAGACATATAAAAGGTGTGCACAACAAATGAGCGATCCTAATGCAAAAGTATATGAATTATCATATGAAAGAACATCTTCCATGCCCTTATCTCCCTTTGCAGGTGAATATAAACCCAAATTTCTACCAGAAATACCATGGGCTGGATCACGACAGGTTTTTACAATGGATGTTCTTAATGAAGACGTAAACGACGGAAATCAAGGAACGCAAATGGATGCATTAGGCCACTTCGGTTATACAGAGGAAGTTTGGGATGGCAATGGTGAGGCTGATTTATCATCATTAAAATATTTTGGTGACTTTCACGGAAAAGAAGTAAAACCAAAGCCAGATTCACCATTAAACAAACTTGGAATTGAAACAGTACCACCCATTATTACAACTGCTGTTTTCTTAGATGTAAGAAAGCACATATTCGATGGACGAGCAATGAAAGCAGGTGAATACGTAACAGTTGAACATATTAAAGAAACTATTAGTAAAACTAAATTAAAAGACAGAGGAATATTGCCAGGTGATGTTGTACTGATTAACACAGGTTGGAGTGATTATTATCAAGACCCTGATGAACTTGGACTTTACTATACTAAGGCGCCTGGCGTCTCTTACAATCTTGTTAAGTATCTTAGTGACAAAAAAGTAGTTGGAGTAGGGTTGGATACATGGGGTGTAGATACATTTGCAGATGAATCTGAATATGGTCCTGAAAGATCACAAAACCCAAAAGGTATTGCAAATCCAGCACATCATTATTTTTTAACACAATCGGGAGTTCATACATTAGAAAATTTCAAACTTAAGGAGTTAGCATCAGATAATGTTGAACTGTCTTGCGTTATAATATTACCTTTAATGACGAAGGGTAGTTCTGCATCACCAATCAGACCAGTTGCTATAGGTTCTTCTTCATAGGATTAAGATATATAAGTTCGCATAATATATATTATGTTAAATAATATATATCAAGAATACCATATATGTTTACCAAATTGATTGTGTAATACTGTTTTATTTGATTCTAAGTAATATTTAAGACCTTTTACTACTGAGTTTAAGTAACTTTGAAGCACATACTTAACATAAATATTAAACACTATTACATTAATGAAGTTATATTTATAAGGTAAATATGGTTTTGCCGTAATTTTTATAATAGATTTGTTTTTAGAGTCTTTAACTTGCCAAGTAATATCTGCAAGTTTTCTATCTTCAAATATTTCAAGCTTGTAACCATTTTCATTCCATTCAGTAAATTTTCTCAAGTATTGTTTTCCACTATGATATATAACAATATCTTCAGAATTTTCCTGATCCCATTTGATTACTGTATTTTTTTTACAAAAAGGATGAAATTTTTCAAGGTTATTTTCACTTTTAATTAAATCGATGACTATATCAGGTTGTTTGTTAATTTCTAATTGGCTTTGAATTATCATCTCACAGACTTTCTTGTCCAAAATTTAAGCATATTTTTAGTTGTATCATCTTTAACTATAAAATGATGATAAATTGCGGCTAATATATGGATTGTTATTAAAGCAATTATTGCATTTGTTGCAAACTCGTGAATGCCTCGAATTAACTCAAACATATATAAATTATCTACTTCTGACGACAAGTTAACTAAACCAAACACCACAATTGGATCATTTGTAAAATTAGCTGTTGTTATACCAGACACAATTAATAAACCCATAAGAAAATAAAGTCCAAAATGACCTATTTTTGCCAAATATGTCTGCCATAGAGGCATTGTTTGTGGG
>SHBF01000022.1 GCA_004212975.1 SAR86 cluster bacterium | reverse complement strand
GATTGGTGTGAAAGCTGTTCAGCGCTTGTTGAAGATCACGAAGGTAACTGGTTCATAAAGTATTATCAACCATTATAGTTTTTGGTCACCATATGGTCACCATGAAAATATAAGATTTATGTATTAAAAATGGTGGAGCTACGCGGGATCGAACCGCGGACCTCTTGAATGCCATTCAAGCGCTCTCCCAGCTGAGCTATAGCCCCATTTTTTACTCATATCCTATATTAGCAATTTTTTTTATATTCTGGCGTTTCTAGCGATATTTAGAAATAATTGATTCCGTTTTGATTAAGTCTCTACTAATTGTTTGAGTAGCCATAAATATTTCTGTTGCCAAAAGAATAAAAGATAGGATTAATGATGCCATGCATAGAATAAATAAGATTGAAATAAATGCGTCAATTGAGTAGGTATTTAGTTCCCCAATAAATAATGCTCCGATTACTATACAAACCATTAAACCACTAAGTGTGCAGAAAAAGATTGAAGCATAAATTAATCTCATTCTAAAAACTGATTGTTTGCGGTTTAACAAGAAAGTTTTTTTATCTTCTGCATTAGCCTTATCAATATATTCTTGAAGGTGTCTCAACCTATCAACAATTCTTCCAAGCCTTCCTGTCATTACATTCAATAAAGCTCCAACACCAGCTAATAGAAACACTGGACTAACAGCAGAAGAAAGTATTTCAGAAATTAAAAGTTCTTTATTCATGATTGCAATATTTAATCGCTTATAATCATCATAGCTCACATTCTACCAATGATAATACGGATGTTATTATTAAACATTATGATGCAAGTAACAATGATGAAGTGCCTAATTTGTTTGTATAATTGATATATGAAGAAACTATTAACATTAATATTATTAACCCCGCTATTAAGTGCAGAACAAGAAGAATACACTTGCACAACAAATGGATTTGGTGACTTACCATTTATTATTGATAAAGAACTAAAAACAATCAACTTTAAGGGCATGGTTTTTAAATATGATTGGACGAAACATAAATATGGATATAGTGCAAAAAATAAAACTGGTAAAAAGAAAATTACAGGCATGCAAAGCACTAACTATTATACAATACAGTGGTTTAAGTCTAATAAAAGTGTCGTATTAACCAATAGAAGTGGTCGTGAAATTCCATTTATTTGTAAATCTGCAATATAGGTTCTTTCTAGCAAATCATTATGGGTTATTCGCGACTACAGTTTTTTCTTTGAGATAGCCGAATCTTATTAAAGTAATTTACATCTAAAGTGCCGTACTTTCGCCGTACTTTTAATTAATACTGCTTAATATGACTTATCAAGATTCGCTATTGCATAAGGTTTGTTAAGGAATGATAAGCAGAAAAATGAATTTCAAGACCGCTACAATAAACCAGACTCTGCCATCCCTCCTATATTAATCAGCGTATTTTAAAGGGTTTCTGTTATTAATCAATTGGATTAATATGGCATTTACTAAATGAAAATTATAAAAGCTGATAGTTATCAAACTTGATACAATGAAGGAGATTTTTATGAATTTTAAATTACTTCTGCAAGAGAATTTAAACAATATTCAATATTCTTCTTATTGGAAGATTGTCCCATAAGTCCAATTCGCCATACTTTTCCTGCAAGCACTCCAAGACCAGCACCGATTTCGAGATTAAATTCATTTAAAAGTTTTTGTCTTGATTCTAGGTCATTAACACCATCAGGAATATAGATAGCATTTAGTTGAGGTAATCTATCCTCTTCTTTAACTAAAAATTCAATATTTAATTTCTCTAGGCCTTCCCTGAGTTGCATATGATTTTCTTTATGTCTTTTCCATGAATTTTCTAGACCTTCTTCACTTAACATTACCAAAGCTTCATGTAATCCATATAATGCATTTATAGGAGCAGTATGATGATATGATCGGGCTCCTTCTCCTTCCCAATATGACATGATTAAGTTTAAATCAAGAAACCAACTTTTTACTTTTGATTTTCTATTCTTGATTTTTTCCTTTGCAGCATTACTAAAACTAATTGGTGATAAACCAGGGGATGCTGACAAACACTTTTGTGTACCTGAATAAATTGCATCAATTCCCCACTCATCTACTTTTAAAGGAACTCCAACCAAACCAGTTACTGTATCTACAATTGATAAACATCCGTGATTATGTGCTAATTTTGTAATTGATTCTGGATCCGTAAGAGCTCCAGTAGAGGTTTCAGCATGAACTGAAGCAACAATTTTTGCATCCTTATGTTCATTTAAAGCTGATTCAATTTTATTTAAATCTACTTTTGTTCCCCATTCATCATCAATAACTATTGGTATTCCACCAAATCGCTCTACATTCTCTTTCATTCTTTCACCAAAGAAACCGTTTTTAGCAATGATTACCTTATCATCAGGTTCAACAAGATTTGCGAAGCAACATTCCATACCTGCCATACCAGGAGCCGATACAGCAAAAGTTAGCTCGTTCTGTGTTTGAAATGCATATTGAAGTAACTGTTTTGTTTCATCCATCATTTTTATAAAAATAGGATCAAGATGGCCAATAGTTGGTCTAGCCATAGCCTCTAAAACTCTATCACAAACATCAGAGGGGCCCGGACCCATTAAAATCCTATTTGGTGGTATAAATGAATTTGCTTTCATGTCGATATGATACTAGATAAACGTCTTTTAATTAATACCCTGATGCATGGCCATCTTTTCTGCTTTCTGATGCTCCATACAATACACCTTCTTTGATCATTATTGCTTGATAGCCTCCAAATGCTCCTTTCATATAATCATCTTCATTTTGATTAACAACTTTATGTCCAATTTCTTTAATTTTAGAAATTTCATTTTGATCAAAACCATTCTCAAAAATTAAGAATCCTCCATCTGTCATTTTCTCTCCAGTTGGCTGAGATGATCCTACATGCCTAAACCTAGGTGCATCTCCTGCTTCCTGGAGATTCATATCAAAATCAATCAAGTTTATTACTATTTGTGCATGTCCTAAAGGCTGCATAGCTCCTCCCATGACACCAAAACTTACAAATGGATCACCATTTTTTGTTATAAAGGATGGAATAATTGTATGAAACGGTCTTTTACCTCCAACTAAAGAGTTTCTATGAGTTGGATCAAGATTAAACATCTCGCCCCTATCTTGAAGCATAAATCCAGAATCATTTGGTATTACCCCTGATCCCATGCCTCTATAGTTACTTTGAATAAGTGAAACCATATTCCCAAATTTATCCGCCACAGTTAAATAAATTGTATCGCCATCCTCAAGATTATTTGAATCAATAGATTTTATAACCTTATCAAAACTAATGAGATTATTTCTTTTCTTTGCATATTCTTTTGATATCAAATAATCAACTGGCACTTTAGCAAAACTCATATCTGCGTAATATTTAGCTCTGTCTTCAAAAGCTAATTTTTTAGCTTCGGTAAAAAGATGGATATATTCTGCACTATTGAAACCTAATTTTTTAATATCATAATTTTCTAATATGTTTAATATTTGTAATGCAGCAATTCCTTGTCCATTGGGAGGGAGTTCCCATACATCATATCCTCTATAGTTTGAAGAAACAGGATTTATCCATTCAGGTTTATATTCTGAAAGGTCACTTAAAGTGAAATATCCACCTTGTGAATTAACTGACTCTACAATATTTTTTGCTATCGTACCCTGATAAAAATCTTTACCATAAGAATTGGCTATAAGTCTGTAATCATTTGCTAATAATTTATTTTTAAAGACCTCTCCTTTTGAGGGAGTTTTACCATTTGGCATCCAGATGGTCTTAAAATTTGGATAATCTTTAAATACCTCTGAAGATCTATTTAAGTAATAAGCAATTAACTCAGAAACTGGAAATCCATTTTCAGCATAACTAATTGCATCATCGAATAATAATTCAAAATCTAAACTTCCAAATTTTGAATGAAGGGTATTCCATCCGGCAACAGCCCCAGGAACAGTTACAGGAAGAGCTCCATAAGGAGGTATCTTATCAATACCTTCCTGTCTTAACTTATCAATAGATATATTCTTTGGTGCAGGACCAGAAGAATTTAAACCATAAAGCTTTTTATCTTCCGCGCTCCAAACTATTGCAAATAAATCTCCGCCAATTCCACAGCCGGTTGGCTCTACAAGTCCTAAGACAGCATTTGCTGCAATTGCAGCGTCAATCGCATTTCCTCCAGCTTTAAGTACTGAAATAGCAGTTTGTGTCGCAAGTGGATGACTTGTTGCTGCCATTCCATTAGTTGCAATTACTTCTGATCGGCTGGCAAATTCAAGACCAGTTATCCTGTCATATCCATTTATAGGATTTGTTATTATCAATATGATTAAGATATATAAGAATTTCATTATTTATTAATATATACTCATGTCATGAAGATGTTAATAGCTATTTTTGTTATGTTTCTAAGCTTTAATCTTTCAGCTGAATTTGATAATAAATGTTCTGTTCTTATTACACTAAGGTTCCAGAATAATGAAAATGCTTATGTAGATGCACTAGATAAAATTAATCAATGTAATAAATACGATATTTTATCTGTTACAAGCTTTCTTGAGCTATCAGTTAGCAAAGTTTACATAACAGATTTAATTCAAACATATTGCATGTTTAATCATGAAATTGTCACATTGCTTGATGAAAAAACTTCGAATTTAAGTTGTGTTCATCGAGGAAAAGCAAGAGTTGAAAGAAAATTTAATTAACTTGCTGTAAACAAATCTTTACAATCCTTAACAAAAATTTAACACAACTGTTAGATTAATAAGTTCTAATAAAATGTATCAAATCTGATGCGTTTGTGAATATGGGCATGGTGATCAGTATCCCCCAGTTATCACCATGCCTGCCTTGAGTCTTTCCTATTTACCCAGTATATAAATTTAATCCCATCATTACCAGAACTACAATAGAGGGTAACCATATAATTGGTCTTATATGAGGAAATCTATATAAATCAATAATATGCCCAAACAAGTAAACAATTCTCAAGCCAAACCATATTTTACCTAAGAATAAGTTATCAACATTTGATACAACTGACATCATTGCAAAAGGAATAAAAATTAGCATTGACTGTCTTAAATTTTCAGTTGCTACCATCATTCTCTTAGATAAATCAGTTAGTCCAGAATCATCTCCACCTTTATACGTAAACTCAACATAAGGCACTTTATGTAAAGAAAATGACATTCTTAAAAAGAGATGAAGAGCATAAAAAAATGTTACACAAATTATTAAATTAACCATATATACCTCAACTATTTATAATACTTAGAATACCACATTCTAAGACTTAATTAATTCAATATCCTCTGGTTTCAGAAGATTATTATCTAAATTATCTACTAATGCTCCGAGATTTTTTGCATAAGGCTTCCATCTTCCCATTCCAGATTTATTGACCGGTTTCCTAACCTGTTCTGAACTTGGTGTTCGTACTAATCGATCTGTTTCATAAAACCTTACACAAGATTCTTCAAAAGGAAGCTCTAAAAATTCTAATAGTCTAGCAACCTCTCCCTCAAGATCATCAACAACATCTTCATTATTTACTCTTAGCACCTTATTTGGTAAAACTTTATCCCAGTGATTCATTAACTTTACATAGCTATTATAGTAACTTGCTGCTTCTACTAATCCATAAGTAAATTCTTGCCCTTGTGCAAATAATTGTTTAAACATACTAAAACAACAATCTAGAGGATATCTTCTTGCATCAATAATTTTTGCATTTGGCATTATTAAATGAATAAGTCCGATATGACGAAAATTATTTGGCATCTTATCTGTGAATCTTGGTGCATCTTTTCTATGTATTTTTGTATCATTTATAAAGTTATTGCCTAGATCTAATCGTTGTTCTTGTGACAACAATTGCATAGACTTAGGATAATTTCCTTTTTTGCCATAAATATCATCACCTCTTAAGTTTTGCGCTATTGATAATATGTTAGGTAACTCTAGAGTGCCATCTATCATGGAATGTGATGCAAGAATTTGTTCAATTAAAGTTGAGCCAGCTCTGGGTAATCCAAGTATAAATATAGGGGCGTTAGTTTCACATCCTCCGGATCCCATACTATCAAAGAATGTTTCATTACATATATCAATTTGAGCTTGAAGCTCATCATCCATTTGCTGAATTGAATAATTACTTTGTTTATTTTTAATTTCATTTCCTTTTTGTAAGTTTGTGAAAGCCTCATCAAAATTGCCAGCAACTTCGCACGCCTGTGCTAGTGCAAAATGAAAATAAACTTTATCTTTTAGAGTTAAATCAACTCTTTCTAATTGTTCGCGCATTCTGTTTGATTCATTTTCCGTAAAAGTATAGGTTTTTAGATTCGCTAAAGAATAAAATGCATCGCCATGATCAGGTTTCTTTTTGTAAGCAGATTTATAACAATAGATTGCCTGATCTGTTTTACCAAGAGTCTTTAAGGCATGACCTTTAGAGGTTAACGCATTGTAATTGTGTGGACTTTTTTTGATTATAGAATTAAATAATTTTACTGCTTTTTCATGATCCCCATTTTGCATAACCTCACTTGCTCTATGAGCTTGATAAGATAGATTGTTAGGAAACTTTTCACACAATATGTTTACTTGCTCCATCGTTTCTTTAAACTTTTGTTTTTTTCTTAAGATTAGTGCATATTTCATCCTAAGTTCACCATCCTCAGGCTTAAATTTAACAGCATTCTCTAGTAAAATTTCAGTGTCATCAAAATGTCCTAATCGATCTGCAATATCTGCAAGTAATGACATAGCATAAGTATTGGTTGGATTTTTCTTTAAAAATTCTCGACATTTTTCTTCTGCAATAGCAAGCTTTCCTTCATTAAGAATCTGGCTTATATATAACAATATGTTTGGAATTGATTGTAGTTTTTTTACTTGTTCTTCAGCATGAGCTGCCGCTTGTTTGTTCTTATTTTTTTTATAGTATTGAAATAAGTATTTCCATGATGCTATTAGCGCAGGATTAAGTTCACATGCTTGTCTGTAATATGCAATGGCACTTCGCATCTTTCCATTTATTCTATTAAGGTGGCCTAACTCTTGATAAGCTCTTCCCATATCAGGATTAACTCTTAACAATCTATCTAGATAATTCTGAGAATCTTTATAATTCTTTAAATAACGTGAGCAAACTGCAGCCAAATATAAACACTCAAAATGATTTGGTTGGCTTGCTAAATTAAACTCAAGTGAACTTAAAGCCTCTACAAACCTCTCCTCTTTCATAGAATATGTAACCTTTTCTATATCAAATATATTTTCCTTCATCTGTTTAATATTTTAATTTAAATAAATGTATTTATCTCCCTATAAAAAAAGGGAGTCAAAACTCCCTTTTTATATTCTAGCTAATAAGATTTAAAAGCTTTTCTTGACTCTAAGACCTATAGTAGTTGGTCTATTGACTGCTACACGCTGTCTGTCAAAAACAAAAGTGTTACTTATTTCAGCTCTTTCGTCTGTAACGTTATCAACATATAGTTCTACCATATAATCTTCAGCTGTAACTCCAGCTCGGATATTAATAAAGCTATATTGGCCTTGAGTAGCTCTGTTACGCTCCATAATATCGGAATCACTTTCATCTGACCAATTCAACTGAGCTTGTAAGTGCCCAACATTACCACCAGACATTCCCCATTCTTGTCTTACTCTTATATTACCTTGTTTATCAGGAGCAAAAGCTAAAGAGTTACCAACAACAATGTCATTCGTTGGAACTTTACTTTTTGTGATTTCAGTGTCTAAGAATGAAAACGCACCTGCAATTGATAGACCATCTATATTTGTGTAATACATAAAGTCGCCTTCAATTCCAGATATTTCAGCATCAGCTGCGTTATCTGAAAAGAATAAGTTAACAACTGCTGGATCAAAGACTGTACTTTGTAATCCAGAAATATCAACCATGAAAGCACTACCATTTAATCTTAGTTGACCATCCATAAGAATAGTTTTCCAACCAAATTCGTAGTTAGTTACTTCATCTGATTCAACAACTGGCTTAACTGTATATGTACCACTTGGGTTAGATCTTCCAACAGGTCTATTTAATAAACCTGGTCTAAAACCTTCAGACCAAGTTACATAGTACATAATGTCCTCACTTGGATTCCAAGAATAAGTTACTTTACCTATAACACCGTCAGTAGACGCTTTGTCAGGATATCCATTAGCATTTCCTGGAGCAAATTGTGCTGACAGATTAGTACCAAATCTTTGAACATCACTACTACCATTGAAGAAGTTTGAGTTCGCACTACCTTCAAAGTCAACTTCAATGTCATACCAACGAGCACCGATTGTTAATTCTGAAGTATCGGATATAGCTATATTAGCTTCACCAAAAATACCTTTTTGGTTATCTGTTCTTTTAATATCATTAAAGAATACTACAGGAAGTACTTGTGGACTGGATGAAAAATAACCAGGCGAAGCATCATTTATTTGTCCAGTAACAGATGTATCTGTTAATGCATAGTTTGGTGCATAACTTATACCGTATTCTACAGAACTTGGATATGTAAATAAGTTCAACTCTGTCAATTCTAGGTCACTTAAGAACACACCAGCAGTAATACTAACGGTGTCACTAATCGGAGCATTAATACGAACCTCATGTGTTTCTACTTCAGTGTTTGTAGTTGAATCAACATATAGATCTGGAGCACCACATGTACCAACAGCACCTGTAGATGCAGGGTATGAAACGCTGTAGTCACAAATATAATATGGTAAATACTGAGCTACAAAAAGATAATCAGTATAATCAACAACTTGATTAGATTCTCTGTCTGTATATGCACCAGCATAAACAACATCTAGTTCACCAAGAGATCCTTCAAGAGTTAAACTCATATTTTCGTATTTATCAGAAATACTATCAGGGCTGTATCTTCTAATTTCAAGATCATCTAAAGTAGGATCTACAAAGAATACACCTTCTGATTCAATTTCTTGTTCTGCAACTGTTAATAGTGCATTCCAGTTATCGCCGATTTCAGTGGCAAGAGAAGATCTGAAACCCTCATAAGTAACAGAGTTAGCATTTTCCTTTTCAATAGCACGCGCGTCAATGAAATTCACAGCGCTATTATCTTGACTAGCATATGCTCCGCCACTGATGTAATCATTTAATACAGTTGGTAATCCGTTTGCTCTTACTGTACCTATAGGTCTCCATCTACCAGATTCTTCCAGATTAAGAGCTCCAGATATTTGATCAATATATCCACCCTTTCTATCACTGTAACCTACAAATCTCCATGCAGTTTTATCACCAATTGGAATATTAGTCATAAATTCAATTTTTGATCCAGTATCGCCTTCTGGCATAAATCTACTTTCAACTTCCACATTACTTTCACGAACACCCATCTTAGGCTTGTTAGTAATCATTCTTACAACACCAGCTTGTGAGCTAGCACCAAATAGTGTTCCTTGAGGACCTGATAAAACCTCTATACGTGCAACGTCAGCTGCATATACATCTAAGTTTCTACCAGGCTGAGCAAGAGGTTGTTCGTCAAGATAAAATGCAACGTTAGGCGCTAAACCTGCTACACCTGCAACTGTAAGGTTTGGTGTTGTTGACGCAAGACCTCTTATGTAGATTGTGCTGGTACCTGGACCATTTCCACCTGAAGTAACTCCCGGAAGTTGCAAAAGGTAATCTTCAAATACATTGATTCCTCTCTCCTCTAAAGTTTCTTCATTTAGTGCACTAACTGAAAGAGGAACATCTTGTAAGCTCTCAGATTTCTTTCGAGCAGTAACAACGACCTCTTCAATAGTTGCATTTTGTGCAGCAATATAACCACTAAATACAGATGCATTAATTACAGCAAAAGTAGATAGTGAAGGTAATATCGCAGGTATTAAAGAAGGCGTTATTGCCTTCCGAATTTTGTTTAATTTTTTTAACATAGTTTCCCCTAATTAAGAAATTAATAACTAAAGGTTAACAAATTACTAAAAAGTATACAAATTTAGTTAAGAAATATATCTATTAATTGCATATATTTGCTTCAAAGTGGTAATTTGACATTAATTATGTTTCACTAAGGCTAATCTAAGGCTCTAATGAATAATTTAAGTAAACCAAGGTTTATAACTTCAATATTACTTTTATCGTTAATAACTGCGATAGTATCTCTTAATTCTGACATCTCACAGTCATTTTTTCTTGATTTACAGGCATTTTTATCAAAGTATCTTGGCTGGATGATAATATTAATTGCAAATGGATTTGTCATATTTGCTTTTTTCCTAATTTTTACAAAATATAAAAATATTAGGCTTGGTGGTATTGATGCAAAACCTGCTTACTCATACATAAATTGGATTGCTATGCTGTTTAGTGCCGGATTAGGCATTGGCTTATTGTTTTATGGAGTAGCTGAACCAATAATGCACTTAAATTCATACCCAGGAATGATTGAGGGAAATACATCATTTAATGCTGGTAAAGCAATTGGTTTGGCAAATCTTCATTGGGGTTTGCATGGTTGGGCTATATACTCACTTTTAGGACTTTGCTTTGCCTTTGCTTCATATAATAAAAAACTTCCATTTAGAGTTAGTTCTTTGTTAGGGCCTAAAATCTCTAATAATAAACTATTAGCAATATCTATAGATATTATTGCAATACTTACAACTGTCCTTGGTGTAACAACTTCTTTGGGATTGGGCACAATTCAAATTAGCTCAGGATTAGAATATGTTTTTTCAATACCTCAAAGCTTTTCTAATCAGATTATTATTATCTCTTTGATTACTTTAATTGGATTAATAAGTGTTTGTTTAGGACTAGATAAAGGCATTAAGAGGTTATCTCAAATAAATATGATTCTTGCCTCATCATTAATGGTTTTTATATTTATATTTGGGCCAACCGTTTTTATATTAAATGCATTAATTCAGAATTTTGGTTCTTATGTAAACACTCTAATAGAGTCAGCAACATGGACAGAAGTATATTCCTCCTCATCATGGCAAAATGGATGGACTCTGTTCTTTTACACATGGTGGTTTGCGTGGGCACCATTTGTTTCTTTATTTATTGCAAGAATATCTTATGGAAGATCAATTAAAGAATTTATTATTGGGGTACTTTTTGTTCCATCATTAATTGTTTTCTTGTGGATGGGAATTTTTGGTAATGCAGGTATATATCAGGTAATAAATGAAACAAGTCAATTAAATGAGATAGTTAATAATAACTACACAGTAGCTTTATTTGCTCTATTTGATGTTTATCCAATACCTACATTAATTTCAATTTTAGCTTTAACTATAATTGTGACATTTTTTGTTACTTCATCTGATTCAGGCGCGCTTGTAGCATCAATGCTCTCATCAAAAAGTCATTTAGGCATTCATGATGATTCCCCTATTCTATCAAGGGTAACATGGGCAATATTACTAGGTATTATTGCTGCAGTACTTTTATACAAAGGTGGTCTTACTGCCCTTCAAACTTCAGTAGTGATATGCGGAGTTCCATTCTCGATTATTGTTGTATTTGCTATAAGACATTTTTACAACTCTCTTGAATCAGAGTTAGATAAAAACTAGTTTATCTCATCATCTAATTTCTTTAGCTCATCTTCTTCCATCTCATCTTCATAAATTAAATCGTTATTTTGATTTAATCTTTTAGAAACAATTATCGCTGCAAAAATAATGATGAGTATGATTCCTATTTGATATAACATTGATTGAATTATTATAATTAAGACTTACCTATATAGTAACTCATAAAATATAAATTAATGGATGCACTTGAAAATATTTTAAATCGAGTCTCTGCTAGAACTCTTGCAGAACCTTTTCCTTCAAAAGACGAAATGAACACAGTTTATAAGGCTGCATTAAGAGCGCCTGATCATGCATGGCTAAGAACAAGCAGTTTCATTGAAGTCAAAGGTAAAGGTTTGGACAAATTATCAGATATATATGTAAATTATGGTAAAACTATTCCAGACATATCAAATGAAGTTTTAGATAAATATAAAAATGCTCCTTACAGAGCTCCAATGATTATAATTTTAGTTAACTCATATAAAGAACATCCTAAAGTACCTGCAATAGAGCAAAAATTATCTACAGCAACGGCTGCACAAAATATTATGCTAGCTTTAAATGCAATGGAATATTCTTGTATATGGAGAACTGGAAAAATGGCATTCAATGAGGTTATTCAAACAGAACTTGGCCTAGAAAAAAATCAAGAAATACTGGGTTATCTTTACATCGGAACCGAGGTTGGAAAAAAGAAAGAAATTCCAAATTTAGATATAGATAACTTTGTAAGTTATCTATAAATTATTTTTATATCTAAAAGCTGCTGTAAATGCTATAGAAGCAAACACAATTTCTGCAATTAGAGATGAAACACCCAAAGGAGCATCATGACTAATACTTGCTAGGATATTAAAAATTCCAGCTATCAAATAAACCAATCCACAACAAAATATATATTCATACTTCTTTGATGCTAATGATAGAAAGCACATAATAGATGTTGCTAAAAAGAAAGCAGTAAAGTCTCTTATTTGTGTATTTCTTCCATCACCGTCAAGATATAACATACCGAGTGATTCAGCCGCAGATGCAGGCATAAAAATCCATTGTAATGCTATTAAAAATAAAACTACTCCAAGAACTGATGATAATATATTTGAGATTTTCATAATTGTATTAATTTTGTATTTTCAATTTGATTATTGCATATTTTAGAATCTTTTTTATTTACTAAAAAACAATTTTTATTGTCGCCAAAGCTTACGGAGTATTTTGGTATATCGTTAACTATATGTAATGCACAGAAACCTTCAACAGCTATACACTCTGAAATAAGATCATCATTTATAATTTGACTTACGAAAGGTATCCTCTCAGGCTCTTCATCATAATGAGGACAGCAGATTCCCTTAACAAAACCAAGACATGGAATAATAGCTTGATGATCTTTCCATGAATCAGTTATCCCTTTTTCAAACCAACAGATAGCCCCAGCACTAACACCACTCATGATAGTTCCATTAATGTAAGCTTTGTGTAATATTTCATCTAATTTCCATTCTCTCCAAACTGCTAACATGCTTTTAGTATTTCCACCACCAACATAAATAATATCTTGTTCATTGATATGTTCTTCTAATTTAATAGTTCTTTTAAAAAAATCTATATGTGAAGTTTTACAGCCCAAAGAGTCAAATGCCTTGTAAAAATTTTCTATATAATCTTTTTCATCTCCTGTGGCTGTTGGTATGAAACAAATTGACGGACTATCAATATCTGATTGTTCAATAATATAATTCTCGATCTTTAATTCATTGATCTCTCTCCCAAAACCACCTCCTCCAATTGCAATTATTTGTCTATCCATATTTTTCAAGAATTTCTTTTAGAGGTGTCAACCATTCCTCAAAATTTTTCCAATAACCTATCCCTTTTGAATAAATTGGTTGTCTAACTTGTTCAGAACTGGGTGTTCTGACCGCTCTTTTGTTTTTATAAAATTCAAAGCAACCATCCTCAATTTCGAATCCACAAAACTTAATCAACTTTTCAATTTCATTCTCAGTATCTTTAACCATGTCTTCATAAATAACTCTGTGAACTTTTCCTGGAAACACCTTATCCCAATGATTCATAAGTTCAATATATTCAATATAATAATTAGCTATTCTGTTAAGGCTATATGTAAATCCCTGACCAGAACCAAAAAGTTGTTTGTAATTACTAAAACAACAATCCATAGGATTTCTTCTTGCATCAATAATTTTAGCGTTTGGTAAAATCAAATGGATAAGTCCAATATGAAAAAAATTATTTGGCATTTTATCTATAAAGTATGGTTTAGATGTATTTCGCTGATCAAGTGTATTGTTGATATATGCTTGACCCATTTTTTTAAACTCATCTTTTTTAATATTTAAAATTCCAGAAGGATAATGTGATTTATCAGATGATTTTCTTTTTTTAGAAATTTTTCTCGAGAGCGCTATAATGTTTTGGTGCTCAGTAGTACCTTCGATTAGCGAATGTGAGGACAATATTTGTTCTATTAAAGTTGATCCAGATCTTGGTAAACCAACAACAAATATTGGATCGCTTAAATCACTTCCAACATTCTTAAATTTTTCAAAAAATTCCCTTGTAAAGAAGCTCTTAATTTTTTTACATTCATGAGCGAATTCATCCACATTCCATAAAACTTCTTTACTTTTAACTTGATTGCCCTTCATATAGGCCGCAATTGAATTTTTAAAATTACCTCTATCCTCCTCAGCCTTGCCTAGACTAAACAAAAGATGAAAATAGTCATGTCTTTTGCAATTTTTGTCATTTAGTAACCTTTTAATTCTCTCAAAATCTGTCTGAGAAAATTTATAGGTCTTCAAATTAGCTAGTCCCCAATATGCCTCGCCATAACCTTCTTTACATTTAATTGCTTCAAGGTATGCCTCAATAGCTTCTTTTACATCGCCATTAGCTCTCAGGGTATGTCCAAACTGCAGGTAAAACTGTCCATTATTCAATATTTTTGAATTGAATCCTTTTTTTATTTCTCTAAATAATTTTAATGCTTCAGCATGTTTATTTGCTTGAGCAAGATTTACAGCTTTTAAATTTAGGTAATGTATATTTTTTGGATTTTTTTCTAACAAAATCTCTATTTGCTTTAGTGATTCAAATGGTAGTTGTCTGGCATGAAGTAAATTTGCATAACTCAATCTTGCTTCATCATATTCTGGTTCAATATCAAGAGCTCTGGTAAGCAGGTTTCCTGCGTCAAAATAAGCCCTTTGTCTAATGCCTATGTCTGCAAGCAACTTCATAGCGTTTACATCTAATGGATTTTCAAAGAGATATTCTCTCAATAATTTCTCTGCTTTATGTTGTTTATTAGATGCTATTAGAACTGAAGCTTCATAAAGCTTCTCAGGAATAATTTTTTTTAAATCAGGTGACATACAAAAAGGCTACATAATTTTATATATGTAGCCTTTTATATTATCGATTACTTACTGTAATTCCAAGTAAATTTGACACCAACAGTTGTTGGTCTATTTACAGTATGAAGTATATGAGTATTCACTCCATACCCATCTTCATTATTAATATAGAGATCTGCAAGTTCATCAAAAACATTATCAATAAAAACGCCTACAGAAAGGCTTTCATTAAGCATTTTCGTGAAGTTAATGTTTGTCAAATTATAATTCCCTTGTTTTACTCTATCTGATACAGTTAAATCATTCCACATTTCATCAACTGAAACATGATTTATTTGCATTGAGCTAGTATCATC
>SHBF01000021.1 GCA_004212975.1 SAR86 cluster bacterium | reverse complement strand
CAGATTTAATTGATTACAGACTTTCAATGGAAGCGACAATAGAGTCTATTTTAGATAAAGATGTTGAAAATGAGTTTGGTAAATTTAAACTTAATGTATGGAGAGATAAAATCTATGATGAATACCACTTCTCTCTTTCAATGGGTGATCTTAATGCTAAGGAATCGCCACTAGTAAGGGTACAAACTCAAAGCATACTGCAAGATTTATTAGGAATTGATGATCTTGGCAAAAATTGGTCAATAAGAAGATCATTGAAAAGAATTGCTGAAGAAGGTACTGGATTGCTCGTGCTGATAAATCATAGAGATGCAAAAAGTTATTGGCTTAATAAGCTTGAAGAGAAAGAAATAGAACCAAAAAGTAATAGACGAGTTATTGGAGTTGGATCTCAGATTCTAAGAGCACTAAATCTAAAGCAAATAACCGTTTTAGGCACTCCAACAAAATATAATGCTGTATCTGGTTTTGACATTGAAATCACAGGATTTATAAATGAATAATGTATTGATAGTTCATACTTCATGGTATGAAAACTACATCTCACAAATGATAAAAGTTTCATCTAAAATCTTAAACAATGATTTCAAGTTCTCTATAGCAAAAGCACCAGGTGCAATTGAGCTTGCTGCTCTTGCAAAAAATAAACTAAGCAAAAATGACTTTGTTGGTGTTATTTTTATGGGGATTATTATTAGGGGTGAAACAAGTCATTATGATTTAGTAACTCAGGAAACTTTTAGATCTATTGGCTCACTAGCTGAAAATTATTGTGACATTGCAATAATTAATAATGTTCTATGTGTTGAGAATGAAAAGCAGCTAATTGAAAGGCTAGAAAAAAATACAAAAAATAATACTAATGCATTAATAAATCTTATTGATGAAAAATCTGACTAATTTCAAGATAATAATAAAAACAAGAGAATATTTAATTCAAGCTATTTATCAAATGCTATTTAGCAATGATGATATTCAAAAAATAATATCTCAATTTAAAGAAGAACATAAGGATAAGAAAGTTGATTTTAATGTATTTGCCGACTCACTAAAATCTATTGATAAAAATAAAAAAAAGATTGAATCAGTTATTAAATCAGTGGATATTTCAAGTTCAAGTATTGAATTGATTGATAAATCAATTCTAATTTTTGCTATCAACGAAATGTTTTATGGTGACTTGGACAAACCCATAATTATTGATGAATCTATTAGGTTAGCAAAAAAGTTTTCAAGCCCAGACTCATATAAATTTTTAAATGCTGCATTAGATAAAATTTTAAAAAAAGGTATTTAATAATTATCTTAATATTGTTTGATCTCTTGATGGTCCGGTTGAAATAATTGAAGCTTTGCTCTTAACAAAATCTTCAATATATTTTATAAAGATTTGTGCGTTATTAGGGAGACTATCATATTCAGTGATGCCTTCAGTTGAGGATAACCAACCCTCAAACTCTTTGTATACTGGCAGATCATCTTCATAATCAATACATACATTAATCTTTTTCATTTCATCTAAAACATCAAGCTTTGTAATGCAAAGGTCTGTAACAGAATTTGTAAAAATAGCTTTTTTTAAGGCAACGAGATCAAGCCAACCACATCTTCTTGGTCGTCCAGTTGTTGCTCCAAACTCATTTCCTCTTTCAGCAAGCATTTTGCCATTATCATCAAAAAGTTCTGTAATAAAAGGTCCTTCGCCAACCCTAGTCGTATATGCCTTTGATATCCCAATTATTTTGTCAATATACTTTGGGCCTATTCCTAAACCAGTAGAGACACCTCCTGCAGTTGTACTAGATGATGTTACATAAGGATAAGTGCCATGATCAATATCTAAAAGAGTTCCCTGTGCTCCCTCAAATAATATAGATCTGTTTTCTTCAACCCACTTCTGCATCAAATCTTGAGAATCAATGCAATAATTTTTGTACAATTCTTCGTATCTAATTACTTCTTCATATACCTCATCAATGTCATGTGGTTTTTGATGATATAAATCTAATAATCTATTATGGTATTCAACTAAAGAGCCAATTTTTTCTTTAAGATTTTTCTTATCACCTAGGTCTCCAAACCTTATAGCCCTTCTTCCAATTTTGTCTTCGTAAGCTGGACCTATTCCCCTTCCAGTTGTACCAATTGATTCTGTTTTATCTCTAGCTTTATCAATTGATATGTGACTGGGTAAAATTAAAGTACAAGCTGAACTTACAAAAAATCTATCACTAAACGTTATATTTCTTTTTTTTAGATTTTTAATTTCTTTATCAAGTGCGTCTAATGCTAGAACAACTCCATTACCAATTAAACATTTAGAACGTTCATGAAGTATTCCTGATGGGATTAAGTGAAGTACAGTTTTCTCTCCATCAACTTTAATTGTGTGACCTGCATTATGTCCACCTTGAAAACGACAAACCAAATCTATGTTTTCACAAAGATTATCGACTATTTTACCCTTACCTTCATCTCCCCATTGGAGACCAAGGATAAGAGTATTCGAAGACACAAGATTGCCTACTCTTTATTTATTTTATCGTTAAGGTATTTAAAAAATTCTGAATCAGAATCAATCAACATTACATCAGATTTACTTTCAAAGGTTTCAACATAGGCCTTCATACTTCTTGTAAATTCATAAAATTCTGGATCTTGTGAGAACGATTCTGCATATATATTTGCTGAAAGAGCATCGCCCTCACCTCTCAACTGCTCTGACAATTTATATGCCTCAGCTAAAATAACAACTTTATCTTTATCAGCAATGGCTCTTATTTCTCTTGCAATCTCTTTACCTTCTGAACGAAGTTCTTCTGCAAGCCTTTGACGTTCAGTTCTCATTCTTTCATAGACAGAATTGCTCAAGTTTGAAGGCAAATCAATTCTTTTAACCCTAAAGTCAATTATTTCAACACCTAAATCTTTTACAGATTCATTTAAAGAACTTAGCATAATACTCATCAATTCATCTCTTTCACCAGAAACCACTTCTTTAACTGTTCTCTTACCAAAATTATTTTTTAATACAAATTCTGACCTTTGACCAAGCAAACTATTTAAACTATTGAAACTTCCATTATTTGCTTTGTAAAACGTTAAAACATCTGTAATTCTATATTTGATAAAAGAGTCAACTAGCAAATATTTACTCTCAACAGTTAAGATTCTGTCAGGTTCTTCATCTAAAGTCTGAATTCTTGCATCGTATTTCTTTACATCTTGAATTACTGGTATCTTAAAGTGAAGTCCAACTGGAATATCAGGTCTTACAGCTTCACCAAATTGAAATACTATAGCTCTTTCTTTTTCACTTACTATAAAGAAACTATTAAGTAATAAACCAAAAGTTAAAGCTCCAAAAATTAAATAAAAAGTAGTCTTATTCATCATCATCACCTTTTTTCTTATTTTCTTCCATGATTTTATCAAGTGGTAAATAAAGAAGGTTATTTCCCCCCTCTACATCAACCATAATTTTTGTAGAATTTGACAAAACAGACTGAAGAGCATCAAGGTAAAGTCTATCCCTTGTAACTTCTGGTGCTTTTGCATATTCTTCAAGAAGCTTATTAAATCTATCAACCTCACCTTCAGCTTTTGCAACTACTTCTTCTTTATATGCTTCTGCTCCTCTAATTCTTGCTTGAGCTTGTCCTCTAGCTTCTGGAACAATTGTTAATGCATATCTTTCAGCCTCATTTTGCAACCTTTCCTTATCTTCTCTTGCAGCAACAACATCATCAAAAGCATTTTTGACGGCCGCTGGAGGGTCTGTTTTTTCTATATTTACTTGTTGAACTAATAAACCAGTTTGATATATATCTAAATACGACTGCAGCCTTGCCTGAACTTCCTGAGCAATGTTTTCTCTTCCAACTGTTAATGTCTGGTCTAATGTATTATCTCCAACAACATGGCGTAAAGCGCTTTCAATTGCATTTCTTAAACTACCTTCAGGATCTTTTACATTTAAAACAAAATCCTTTAAATTTGCTATTCTGTATTGAGCTGAGACAGTAACGTCAACAATATTTTCATCTTTTGTTAGCATGCTATTTGTTTGAGTATATCTTCTTGTCAGAGAGACATTTTCTATATATCTTTCATCAATTCCAGCTAATCTGAAATTGAGTCCTTCTTCTTGTTCTTCAAAAAATTTACCAAATCTTAGAATAACTGCCCTCTCAGATGCATCTAATTGATATATACATTGAGATGCATATATGATTGAGAATCCAAATAAAGCGTAAATTAGCATTCTAGAAGATGGAAACTTAAATCCACCACTATTTCCGCTTCCACCAGATCCGTTACTTGAAGATTTTTTACCTCCAAGAATGGATGAAAATTTCTTCATTAATTCATCAAAGTCAGGAGCATCATTTTTATTGCCCCATGGATCTTTATTATTTTGATTTTCCCAGTTCACTTTTATGTATTACCTCGCTTGAAATTATACTATAAACTTATGTTGGGACTTATTATTACATTTAAAGTGCTGTAATTAACTTTTTAACGTCATTTTCCAGCATCTCAGGTTTCATTGAATCAATTTCTTTAAATTTATCCCAACTTCTTATCCATGTAATTTGTCTTTTTGCAAGCTGTCTAGTTGCGAATAACGCTTTATCAAAAAAAGTTTCATGATCATTTTTTTTTTCTATGAATTCAAAAGCCTGTTTATAGTTAACTGATTTTCTGAGGGGGTGGTTAAGATCAAGATCATACTTTTTAAGTATATTCTTTGCCTCATCAACCAAACCTTGTTTTATAATTTTTTTTAATCTAGTTTTAATTCTTTCATGAAGAATGTTTCTATCTATTGAAATACAAAATTGAGAAACATCAAATTTATTTGATAAACAATCTTTCTTATTATCTAAGAAAACCTCACTCATTCTTTTTCCAGTCTTTTCAAATACTTCTAAAGCTCTAATTATCCTTACTTCGTCATTCTTATTTATTTTCTCAGCATACTCAGGATCTATTTGATTTAGTTTTTCATGAAGAAAGGAATCTTTGTTATTATTTTTAAGTTTTTTGAGGCTATCTCTAAATTTTTGATCTCTTTCAGGCAAATCATTTATACCAGTGTATAAAGATTTAAAATACATCATTGAGCCGCCAACAAAAATTGGGAGTTTATTTTTGTTATGAGTTATTTCAATAATTTCCATTGAACGTCTATAAAAATCTGCAACAGTGAAAACTTCATTTGGACAAATAATATCTACTAAATGGTGAGGATATTTTTTAAGAATACTTTTATTAGGTTTTGCTGAACCAATATCACAATCTTTATAAACCATAACTGAGTCAACACTAATTAACTCAACAGGAAATTTTTTTGCTAAATTTATTGCGAGATCTGTTTTTCCAGATGCAGTAGGTCCGAAAAGAAAAACTATTGGTTTATCTAATTTATTTATTAGAGAGCATCCTCGTTAGTTTCACCAGTTCTAATTCTCACAACCTCATCGATTGGTGAAATAAAGATCTTTCCATCCCCAATTTTTCCAGAAGCAGATGACTTTATTATTTCAGCTTTAACTTGTTCTACCATTTCGTCAGTTACTGCAATCTCAATTTTTATCTTAGGAAGAAAATCAATGGTATATTCTGCTCCTCTATACAGTTCGGTGTGGCCTTTTTGCCTTCCAAAACCCTTAACCTCAGTCATTGTCATTCCAGAAACTCCAATTTCATCTAATGAGGTTCTTACCTCTTCAACCTTAAATGGTTTAATTATTGCTGTTACTAATTTCATAATTAATTAAGTCGTTTATATATTTAAATTGTTTATCTGATGAACCCCTGTTATTGGCCACCACCTCAGTAGCATTATCTACTATATTAATTCTTAATTCATTATTATTTAGCAATTCTTTGTATGCATTTGTTAATTCAGATTTAGACTCAATTTGAACGCAAGCATTTTCATTTTTAAATAAATTTAAAATATCCTCAAAATTCTTCATGTATGGGCCAACGATGATTGCACATTTATTCTTTGCAGCCTCAATCAGATTATGTCCTCCATATTTTTTAAATAGGCTGCCGCCGATAAATGCTATTTCAGCAAAATCATATAAAGAGTCCAATTTTCCAGTTGCATTAATAATAATTGCATTTGAATTTTCTCTTTGAAGATTAAGATCTGATTTTATGACTGCATTAATTTTCTGATTTTTAAAAATTTCAATGACTGAATTGGCTCTTTCAGGATGTCTTGGCACTATTATTAATTTTAGATTTGGAAAATCTCCTAATAATTTATGGTATGAATCTATAATAATCTCCTCTTCTCCCTCATGAGTGCTAGCTGCAAGAAAAAACTTATCATTTGAAATTACCTTATTGAATCCAATATTGTTTTGTACTTCAGCATCAAATTTGATTGAGCCAACTTTTTTGATTTTCTCATTTTGGGCACCAATTTGAACAAATCTTTCAACATGTTTCTCGCTTTGAGCCAAAACTAAGGATATTTTTTTAATTATAGATTTTGAAAATGATTTAAATAATAGATATCTATTAAGAGAGGATTCTGACAATCTTGCATTTGATAAAACTATTGGA
The DNA here is from genome assembly GCA_004212975.1 of SAR86 cluster bacterium. Lineage (GTDB taxonomy): Bacteria > Pseudomonadota > Gammaproteobacteria > Magnimaribacterales > D2472 > SAR86A. The sequence goes on along the minus strand of SHBF01000021.1, from coordinate 9,017 downwards.
ATCTTTCTTTTGGATGTTAGATATATCATTGATGGCCATATCTCTGTTTCGAATAAAATAAGACAAGAAGGACTAAATTTTTTTATAAATACGTTTACAAATAAAAAGAAATCCCAAGGTGCGTACACAACAATAACATCGTTACCATATATTTTACGAGCATGTCTTAAACCAGTGGGCGTTGATACTGTGAGTATTACGTTTTTATCATTAACAAATTTTCTTACAAGCTGCTCTGAACCAATTACCTCACCCAAGCTAACGGCATGAAACCATATGAGATTTTCTCTGAAAGCTTCCTTGTATAATCCAAATCTATTTAAGAAATTAGATAAATAATCTCTATCTTTTAAGCCCTTAATTATAATTCTTGTTACCATTAGAGGTAATAAAATTAATAAAACTAAGTTATAGATAAATAACATCATAAAATATCTAATGATTCACATTGTAATGATACATCGTAATTTCAAATGAAAAATGCTTTATTGGTAATTCTAATTATTTTTTGGAAAATATTAGTTTTTTTTCCAAGAAGATTTCAAAATTTCATTGCTGCAGTTTTGGGTCATTTTATTAATTGGTTACCGCTAAAAAGAAACCATATAAGTAAAGTAAATATTGACTTATGCTTTGAAGATCTTAGTCAAAAAGATAGAGATAATATCCATAAAAAAAATACAATCGAATTTGCCAAAGTTATATTTGATACAGGTATTTCATGGTTTTGGTCTGATAATAGAATAAAAAAAAATATTCCATATAAAATTAATGGTCTCCAAGCTATATTAAATAATCAAAATGACAAAAATGGTATTCTGTTATTATTTAAACATTCACTTCATCTTGAGCTTGATTCAAGAATTCTAGCAATGCATTCAGAAATTTATGGTATTGAAAGAGAACATAATTCAAAAATGTTTGAAAATATTCAAAGATCAGGAAGACTGAAAAGCATGAAAGGAATTACAGATAGGGATAACACTCTAACTTTTATGAGATGGCTCAAGAAAGGTAAGACTGTTTTATACGCACCAGATCAAGATTATGGAATCAAAAAATCAATAAAGGTAAATTTTTTTGGAATTCCAGCTGCAACAGTTACAGCACCATTAAAAATTATTGAAAAAACTGGATGTAAAGTTTTTTTTATAAACTCCTATTTTAATAATGGAAAACTCATATTGGATCTTGAAGAGATTAATATAGATCAATCATCTGTTGAAAACTTTTCTAGGCAATTAAATTTAATTATTGAAAATAAGATTAGACTTCATCCGCATGAATACCTTTGGCAACATAGAAGGTTTAAATCAACACTCGGAAAGAAAAAAATATATCAATGAATTTCCAACAAATAAAAAATCTAAAAGGATTTATGCCTGATCATGAAGGTATGGCTCTTTTTAAATGGGCGAAGAAATTTTCAGCACTTGGGCCCATTTTAGAAATTGGAACATATTGTGGTAAATCATCAATGTATCTCTCATTGGGTGCTAAAAAAAATGATCAATATGTTTTTACAATTGATCATCACCTTGGTTCTGAGGAACATCAAATTAATGAGGAGTATTTTGATGATGAGACATATGATCACAATAATAAAAGAGTAAACACACTTCCTTTGTTAATTGAGAATATAAATCAATGCAAAGCAAAGAATATTGTCCCAATAGTTGCTGATTCCAAAGAAATATCCTCCAACTGGATATCAAATATAGGTATGCTATTCATTGATGGAGGACATTCATACGAATCAGCTAACAATGACTATAAATACTGGGAATCAAAAATAATAAAAAGCGGTTGTTTGGTAATACATGATATTTATGAAAATCCTGATGAAGGTGGTCAAGCACCATATGAAATATTTCAAAAAGCACTAAAAAATAACTATAAAATTTATGATCGTGTTGACACTGTAGTGTGCTTAATAAAGAGCTGATTGATCTTTTAAAAATAAATCAGAAGCATCTGTAAAATTTAATACAGAATCTGCAGCAATTATCAGAGCTGCCGCTGTCCAACTGGGTTTTTCATTTGGCCAAAAAATATTTTCTTCATACTGCCATCCCATGTATGGAATTTTATTCTCATCAGAGATGTTTATTACATCTAATAGAAGTTCCTTAGACTTCTTCACATCACCATAAATCAAAAGAGATATTATAAATTCAGATGTTTCGGCAACAGTAATCCATGGCTCTTCTTTAACACACTTTATACCAATGCCATTCACATAAAAACATGAAAAAGTTTTATCGATATAAGATTTTATTTCATCTTCATTTAGACATCCTGACAAAATTGGATAATAGGAGTCCATAGAAAATCTCTTTCTATCTTTTAAAATGTCAAATTTTCCATTTGGGTTTTTTAAGGCCTTGGATAATAAATTATATGATTTTGTCCACCTTTCAGTATTATTATTTTTCTGCAAAATATAAGAAATTGCTAACCCACACTCAATACTTTTTAATATGGAAGAAGACCCTGTCACTAAAAAATCGTTTTCTATTTCCCCATTTATATTTATTGACCATGGAATTGTTCCGTTCTTGATTTGAAGATTCAAAGAAAAATTAATTGCGGACTCAATCGTTTGCCACAATTCTCCCAAAAAATCTTTATCATTAAAAATCTTATAATAATGTAAAGCAGCAACAGAGATATATGGTCCAAAATGTGTTGGTTTGTTTTTTTCAACCGGAATATTATGTTTGTATTTTGCGAACCAACTTCCATCTTCATTTTGATTTTTTACTAGCCAATTAAAAGCTCTTTTTGAAGATTCATTTTCTTTAATAAAATTTAGTCCCATTATTGACTCGATATGATCCCATGGATCGTGAGAGCCATCTTCGTTTGAGGGTATTGCTCCAGATTTATGTTGAATAGTTTTTATATATTTTCCAAGATTTTGAAAAAAAATAATATCTAAGTCTCTAGAAGAATATAGTCTTTTAGGATGATGCATTTTACATCTTTTCAAAATACATTGAAAAACTTTTGCCCATAATAGGATTCATTAATTTGTCAATACTATCAATGATTATAGGTTTTTTGAGAATATGTCTTTCAAGGATCTTCTTATATGCTTTAACAATTAAATTTTTGTCCTGAGAATTCCAAAAGAGGCATCTAAACCACCAATATGGACTATGGATAGAATGAAATTTTTCAGATGATAAAAATTTAAAACCGCAATCTTCAATTTCACAAATAAGTTTCTTTTGATCAAATATTCTCAGGTGTCCTCCTGGCTGATTTTGATACTCCTTTGACAAATACCAGCAAACCTTTTCGGGCCAAGATGCAGGCACGCTTGCAAAAAATTTTCCACCAGGTTTTAAAACCCTTTTTATTTCAATAACTGCATCATTGTATTCGTGCAAATGCTCTAAAACTTCAGAACATACTATTAAATCAAACGTATCATCTGAGAAAGGTAATGAGTAGGCTGATCCTTTCATAAATTCTGCTCCAGCATCAGATATAGATTCAAAATATGCATAACCCTCTTCAGCCTTCTTAAGAGAATCATTATCCATATCAAGCCCTATGCATTTCATCTTTGGAAATTCTTGCATAACACCAAATATGTGTCTGCCCTCTCCACATCCGACATCAAGCATCGAACCATCTTCATTGAGATCATATTTTTTAAAATTAAAAGTTAGCATTGTTAAATTCTTCTATAGTTTTTGAGATAACCTTCTCATATTCTTCAGTGATCTTAATCCAATTAAAATTTTGGATTACATGTTGCCTGCCCTCTTTAGCAATTTCAATATATTTAGGATAATTCGAAAATATCTCTTTAGCACTATTTGATATCATTTCGGAATTTTTTGGTTCAATCAATTTGGCATAATTTGATGTAAGTTCAGGAATTGCTGAAACATTTGTGGCGATTAAAGGAATCTCGCAACTCATTGCTTCAATAACAGGATAGCCAAATCCTTCATATAAAGAACTAACAATCGCAATTGAACTTGAAGCATAAAGCTCTTTAATTTCAAGTTTGGATAAATTAGATCTAAAAATAACATTTGCCTCAAGATTTAATTTTTTTATTAGTCTTTCAGTATGTCCATTTTTTTTTATTTTCCCAATAATAATTAAATGTATTTTTGGGAAATCATTTTTAAGAATTTTTAGGGCTTTTAATGTGTAGTCCAAGCCCTTAAGAGGCACATCAGCACTTGCTGTGGTAATTAATCTATATTCCTTTCTTGAAATATTTTCTATTGGTGCAAACTCATTTGTATCCAAACCGTTATTAATAACGCTTATATTTAATTTGTTACATTTAAATTCTTCAATTATTCCATCTCTAGAGCTATTTGATGGAGTGATTATTCTTTTAATACTAGGTGCAACTTTTTTTTGCATTTTTAAAAATGAATACCATCTATGCCTAGAGATTTTGTATTTAATTTTTTTTGATGATTGAAGCTCATATTTATAATCAATTGTTATGGGATGATGAATTATCTCAATAAAAGGTATTCGTTTTTGAATTTCTAGCATTCCATAACTTAATGATTGATTATCAATTATCAAATCATAATGATTGTTTGAACTTAAATATTGATTAGCCCTGACGCCAAAAGTTTTAGGCTCTGGAAAACCTCCAAATAATACTGATATGAATTCATAGTAATCGTATCTACTTTTATTTTTCTTTTTAAAAAATTTCTTACATCTGTCTTTGAAGTCAAAAGTTTCAAATAAATCTAGTCCCGGTAATTTGATTAAGTTTATTCCATGATGAAGATTTGGATATGGTGGACCTGAAATTACATCTACATTGTGACCCATTAAACTCAATGCATATGAGATATCTTTTACATATACTCCTTGGCCTCCACCAAATTGAGCACTTCGATAACTCAGGATTGCTATTTTTAAATTACGCAAGGTTTTACTTAATGAACGTTAACCAGCTTTGATAGAACTTATCATGTCCAGATATTATTTCTTGAAATTTTTCTTGGAGTTGTTTTGTAATTTCTCCTCTAGATCCATTATTTATTAAATTATTATCCAGTTTTGAAATTGGCGTTATTTCTACAGCTGTTCCAGTAAAGAAAGCTTCATCTGCATTGAGAAGTTCGACATAATCAAGATTTTTTTCTTTAACTTGAAGATTTAAGTCTTTAGCAATTTGAATAACCGATTGCCTGGTTATGCCATTTAAGCAGTGATCCGTAGTAGGAGTATACATATTACCGTCTTTCACAATAAAGATGTTTTCACCACTACCTTCTGAGATATACCCATTTTTATCAAGCATAATTGCTTCATCAGCTCCATTATCTAAGGCTTCGTGAAGGGCCATTGTATTACTGAAATATGTTCCAATTATTTTATTTCCAGAGTGAAGAGGATTTTCATACTGCTTATGAGAGGACTTCATTACTGATATACCTTTTTCTTTTGCTTCGGGATCCATATATGATGGCCATTCCCATGCAGCTATGGCAACATTTACACTCAAATCTTTTGCTCTAAGACCAAGGCCTTCATTACCCAAATAAACAATTGGTCTTAAATACCCTTCTTTAAGATTATTTTTTTCAAGAGTCTCACATTGAGCTAAATTTAGTTCAGATTCTGAAAATGGAATACTAATACTTATTTTTAAAGCTGCATCAAAAAGCCTTTTAGTGTGATCAGATAGTCTAAATATCGCTGGTCCATTATTTGTTTTATATGCTCTTACGCCTTCAAATACTCCAGTTCCATAGTGCAAAGTATGAGATAAAATATGAACATTGGAGTCATTCCATCTCTCAAACGATCCATTTTTCCATATATATTTATTTTCAGTATCTACAAACACGTTTCAAGATATAATTGTGAATGATTATTATTGCAAAATCATACCTATAACTAAAGTAAAATTATGGAAATAGCAAAATCAATTTTCAGAGAATATGACATTAGGGGGGTTTATCCTGACCAAGTAAATGAAAATGCAATGAGTCTTATAGCAAAAGCTATTGCTATAAAATGCGATCAAGAGAATGTTAGAGAAATATGCATTGGTAGAGACGGCAGACTGTCGGGAGAATCTCTACTCAAATCATTAGAAAAATCTCTTTCTTGTTATGGAATCAATATACAAAATATTGGTTTAGTTACAACTCCGCTACTTTACTATGCAGCAAAAAAAAATAAGTGTAAGAGTGGTGTGATGATTACAGGCAGTCATAACCCTAAAAATTATAATGGTATAAAACTCATTATCAACGACAAGCCGGTTTCTGGAAAAGAGATATATAAATTACTTGATAGAAATAAAGATAAGTCAGAAGCTCCAGGTAAAATTGAATTCTTTGATATCAAAAGTGATTATATTGAAGAAGTAAAAAATAATATTCAGATTGATGAGAATTTTAAATTAAAAGTGGTTATTGATTGTGGAAATGGTGCTGCAGGATGTATAGCCCCAAAACTATTTAGCGAACTAGGCTGTGAAGTTATTGAGCTTTTCACTGAAGTAGATGGAAATTTTCCTAATCACCATCCTGATCCAGGTAAATTAGAAAATCTTCAGGATTTAATTGCAAAAGTTAAATTAACAAAAGCTGATTTAGGTTTAGCATTTGATGGTGATGGAGATCGAGTAGGTTTAATTACTGATAGAGGCGATGTTATTTATCCTGACAAAATCTTGATGATGTTCTGCAAAGAAATCCTTAATATAAACAAAGGGTCTATAATCTTTGATGTTAAATGTACGAATGCCCTTCCAGATTTGATAAAAAATTTAGGCGGAACACCAATAATGTCGCCTACTGGACACTTTCATATCAAAAATGGTATTAAAGAACATAATCCACTCCTTGCAGGTGAAATGAGTGGTCATATTTTTTTTAATGACAAATGGCATGGCTTTGATGACGGACATTATTCAGGTGCAAGAATTATTGAATTAATATCAAATAATAAAAGAAGTATTTCTGCTATTAATAATGATTTACCAAACTTATTTTCAACTCCAGAATTAAATATTACGGTGACTGACGAAACAAAATTTCAAATAATTGAAGATTTTTCTATGAAATGTAATTTAAAAGGAGAAAAAATAAATATAGATGGATTAAGAATAAATTTTAAAAACGGCTGGGGGCTTTTAAGAGCATCTAATACAACACCAAAATTGGTAATGAGGTTTGAAGGAAATACTGAAAATGATTTAAAAGAAATTCAAAATAATTTTTTACATGAACTTTCTCGCATTTGCCCAAATATTGATATAAATTTAGATTAATGAAAAAAGACAGAAAAAACATCATTCTTGAATCATTGGCAGCTATGCTTGAAGAAAAGAATATGTCAAAAATAACAACTGCATCTTTGGCTGAAAAATCAAACATAACTGAAGCAGCACTTTACAGACACTTTCCAAGTAAAAGATCTATTTATGCTGAACTTTTCTCATTTTGTGATGATACAATTTTTGCAAAATGTAATGAGCTCAAAAAAGAAAAAATATCTGCTCAAGAAAAGGTAAAAAAAATATTCATTTTCTTTGTGTTGTTTATAGAAAAGAATAAGGGTTTTGCAAGGCTGCTCTCAAGAGAAGCTCTTTCATCTGCTGAACAGAACGTGAGTGACAATGTTAATCAATTCTATGAAAGATTTGAACTTGTTCTTAGGCAGATGCTCAAAGAAGATGAAAAGAATCTAACAACCCAAGCAGGTATTTCGGCACAATTAATAATTACTGTCTTAGAAGGTAATATAGGCAGATATATAAGATCTAAGTTTAAAGATTCTCCATCAACATATATTGAAAATATTTGGGCACTTTTGTCATTAAGTATATTTAAAAATTAATTTATATTTTCGTCTAAAAATAATTCAAAGTAGGTATTTTCAAGTGATTCTTTGTCTATCTCTCCAGTATTTTTATTAACTCTTACAAACGAAATATTTTCAGGAATTTCTTCATTTGATATCTCCAGACTCTTAAGTTTGAAATCCATATAATTTATCCAGATTGGCAATGCAATTGTCGAACCATACTCATCTTCACCTAACGAAGTAAAATCATCTGTACCTACCCAAACTGTTGTAACTAAATCTTTATGGAATCCTGAAAACCATGTGCTAACTGAATCATTGGTTGTTCCAGTTTTGCCACCAATATCATCTCTTCCAAGAAATTCAGATTTCCTTCCAGCAACACCATTTTTCATAAAGCTTTTTAAGGTATCTGCCATCAAAAATGAGACCCTTTCGTCGATAACTCTCTTATCTTTGTTTAAAGGTTTCATAATATAATATGGTTTTTTGGCATTCATCTCTATAGTATCAAGCCAAGGAAAAGCCGAAATATCTTGGTTATTAAATTGATTCTTATATTGATTATGAGAGAAAATAATTTTGCCATCTCTATCTTTAATACTGTCAATGAAGTGAATGTCTGGTATAAAACCATCATTTGCAATAACACTGTAAGCTCTTACCATTTCAGCAGCAGAAAAATTACCTGAACCTAAAGCTAGTGATAAATCATTGGGAAGTCTTGATTTTGTGAAACCAAAATTATTCAAATATGTATGGGAATTTTCAATTCCAAGTTCTCTTAAGAGTTTAATCGAAACAATATTGACTGATTTTACTAGAGCATCTCTAATAGATATTGGTCCATAAAATTCTCCAGTATAATTTTGAGGTCTCCATTCGCTCTCAAGATTTTCATCTTCAAAAACTATAGGAGCATCATTAATTAAAGTTGATAAATTATATCCGCTTGCCAAGCTAGAAGAATATATGAAGGGTTTGAAGCTCGATCCAGATTGAGGGAATGATAACCTTACGCGGTCAAAGTTACTCTCGTTGAAATTTTTACCTCCAACATAAGCTATAACTTCTCCAGAATTTGGATTAATAGAGATCAAAGATGACTCAATATTTGGTATCTGGTCAAAAATATATGAATCATCATTTGCTTTTAGATAGATAAAGTCGCCAAAACTTAAAATCTGATTAAATGAACT
>SHBF01000020.1 GCA_004212975.1 SAR86 cluster bacterium | reverse complement strand
CAATATTTTCATTAATCATTGAACCGTACGTAAACGCCATTTTTGGATTATCAGAATTTTTAGATTGCTCATTGTATGAAGTGTCTGCCTTAAATTTTAGAAGTGTTCCGTCAATTGAAGTAGCTCTTTTAGTGTTAAACTCAATTCTTCCGCCAATTGAGTCAGCATCTTTATCTGCTGTTAGTGTCTTATATACTTCTATTGAATCTAGCAATTCGGTTGGCAGACCATCAAGCATAACAGCCCTACCTCCCTCTGGTGCAGGAACAAGAGCACCGTTAACTGCAATTGAATTAAGATCTCCAGATATACCTCTTATATTTACATATCTGCCTTCACCTTGATCATTTTCAACTGAAATACCTGATAGTCTTCTTATGGCTTCAGCTGCTGTTGTATCTGGAAAGTCACCTAAAGCATCAGAATCTACGATTGAAACAATTAAATTTGATTGTCTTTGTTTTTCAATAGCAGAAACAATACTAGCTTTTGTGCCAACTACTACAACTTCTTCAACTTGCTCGTCGTTAGTATTATTTTCTGATTCTTGAGAAAACAAAGATAAGGATATAAATAAAGGGAATAAATATTTTTTCATAAAAAGCTCCAATAACAATAATGTAAATTTTAAATGCAACAAAAATAGTAATGATTTGTTAAAATTTTGTGAACTTTTAAAGTTGTCTTATCTTTACATTTTTAGACATTTGTCCATAATTAATTAATGGAAACTGCAGCAAAACAAGACAGAAGCAAAGAAAGAATTAATAAAATAATTGATGCTGCAATTGATATCGTTGAAGATGGTGAGATTGATGATCTTACTCTTGCAAAAGTAGCAGAAATATCTGGTTTAAAAAGAACATCGACATATAAATTCATACCAACTGTAGATTTCTTAAAAAAACTAATAATCTCAAAATGTATTAATGAATGTTTAGAAAACTTTTCAAAAAATACCTTAAGTGATAGTGATAAAGGTGATCTTATTAAAATTACAAATTATATTATTTATAATATTTATGAATATTTCTTTCATTCTTTGATAGCTCAAAAATTAATTCTAAGTAATACTATAAATCCACCTTTAGACTCAGATTCAATTCATCAATTAGGTAATGTCATTCAAGATACTTACGAAGAATCCATAAATCTCGATAATGTTTTTAATAAAGAAGGTGTTTGCAGAGTTGTAGCTCAAATTATTCTTTCAATATTTTCATTAAACACAAAAGAAAGTGGTAAATTAAATGATATTGGAAAAATTGAAGCATCTAGAGCTGTTGTTGCATACATGACTAGCTGGATAAAGAGGTAATATCAAACTCCGAATATTAATCTTAGAAAAACCCAATACAAGATTGTTAAAAAAGCTCCAATTGGAATTGTTATTAACCATGAAGTAATAATTCTTGTTATTGACTTAGTATTTAAATGTTTAGCCCCTTTTGCCAATCCAACTCCAATAACTCCTCCAACTAGTGTATGAGTTGTTGAAATTGGAAATCCAACGTAAGAAGCAACTACAACTGTAGTTGCTGTAGCAAGTTCAGCTGAAAAACCAAGACTAGGCTTTAATGCAGTAATTTTTTCTCCTACAGTTTTTATTACATTTTTTCCAAGCATGCTTAAACCAAAAACAATTCCTGTTGCCCCTAAAAAAAGAATCCAAGCTTGAACTGGAGACGAAGTATCTATAATACCATTTGAATTTACAGTGGAGACGATTGCAGCAAGAGGTCCAATTGCATTAGCAACATCATTTGAGCCATGAGCAAAAGCCATTGCACATGCCGAGACAATCATTAAAATTGCAAATGCAGATTCAATTCCATTTTTTTTAATTTTTGAAAAATTTTGTCTTAAAAGAATGTAAGTAAATGCAGCTGCAATAATTCCAAAAATTGAACTAAACATGTATACATCTGACTCTGATAATTCAAGTCCTATATTTTTCAGTCCTTTTCTTGCAATAACTAATGAAATAATAAAAGCAACATAAAAGCTATATATAGGAATTATGTTAAGGGCTCTTCTACCTGGATTATTGCTATCTAGGATAGATTTTTTTGCACTTAAATATATTAGAAATGATAATAATCCTGCAATTATTGGCGATGTTACCCAACTTGAAGCTATGCCACCTACTGTCCCCCAAGATACATAACTCATTCCTTTTGAAATTGAAACAAAACCAATTATTGCACCAACGATTGAATGAGTTGTTGAAACTGGCCACCCTCTTCTTGAGGCAACAATTAACCATGTTCCTGCGGCTAATAATGACGATAACATTCCAATAATAAATTTGTTTGCATCCTCATAAATTGTCGGATCAACAATTCCTTTTCTTATTGTTGAAGTAACTTCACCACCTCCAAGATATGCTCCAAGAAATTCAAATATTGCAGCAATAATAATAGCTTGTTTTAATGTAATTGCCTTGCTTCCAACTGAAGTTCCCATAGCATTTGCAACATCATTGGCACCTATTCCATATGCCATAAAGAATCCAACTATAGATGCTATAATTACAATTGCAAGAGGGCTTAAGAACAGAGTTTCCATATTTTTTGTGAGTAAAATTTTACGCTTAAATGTTATCATTTGTGTTAAAAATATAAAACTTTTAGGTGTCATCTAATTTAAATATAAAATGAAAATTATAAATTTAGATCAAACTGATTATAAAAAACTTGATGCAAAATCTTACGAATTAGAAAAAAGAAGACTGAGAATTGAATTTTTGAAACTTCAAGAAGATGTAATTAAAAATAATAGAAGAATATGTATCGTATTTGAGGGCAGAGACACTGCTGGCAAAAGTACAGCAATTAGATTCTTTTCAGAATACTTAATGCCAAAACATTTTAATTACATTCAGCTAGGAATTCCAACAAAATGGGAATCATCTCACTGGTTCCAGAGATGGAAAAAGGTAATTCCAAATAAAGGTCAAATTTCATTTCTTGACAGATCCTGGTATACACGAGCAATAACTGAACCCATTATGGGTTATTGCACTGAAAATCAATACAGAGTGTTTATGAAAAAAGTTAATAATTGGGAAGAGGAATTAATAAGTGATGGAATTGAATTAACAAAATTTTATTTTTCACTATCAAAAGATCAACAAAAAATTAGAATGAAAGCAAGAAAAAATTCTGAACTTAAATATTGGAAGCTTACAAAAAATGATGAAAAAGTAATTACTAAATGGAACGCTTTTACATTATATAAAGAGCAGATGTTTGAAAAAACTGGAACTGAAGTTAGTCCATGGGTTTCAATTAATTCGAATAATAAAATGATAGCGCGCTTAACATCCCTAAGATATCTATTGAATAAAACTGAATATCATGGAAAAAAGATTCTCAAGCCTGCAAAATGGTCAAAGTCTCTAAATAATTATTCAACTAACCTAGAAGGAATTAAATTTGATAACCTTTCATATGAGCAATTTATGGTCATAAGTAAATATAGCGACGACATATAATGAAAATTGCTTCCGTAGATATTGGCACAAATGCAGTAAAATCTAAGATTTTTGAAACAACACCTACTTCAATTAAGTTTATTGATGGAATACGTTCCCCAATTCGTCTTGGAGCAGAAGTTTTTGAAGAAGGAAAGTTATCTGATAAAAAACTAAGAGAATTAGTAAGTACGCTAAAAAGATATCAGAAAAAATTTACTAAAGATAAAATTAATCAATACGAAATTATTGCAACTAGCGCATTAAGAAATACCACTAACTCCGAAGAAGCAAGAACATATATAGAAAATAAAATTGAACATCCAATTCGAATAATTTCAGGTCTTGAAGAGGCTCAATTAATAGGTCTTCATCCAAAGGCGCAAAAAGAAAATAATAAAGCATATGTTGATGTTGGTGGGGGAAGTACTGAAATCTATATTTACAATAATCTAAAACATTCAATTCAATCTTTTCAATTAGGCAGTGTTAGATTAATGCTTAAAAAAGATAAGAGAAAAGAATGGGATAGATTGGATAAATGGTTAAAACAATTCAATGATATAACAGAAATCATAGGACTTGGAGGTAACATTAGAGCCTTTTTAAATGCACATAAATTAAAAAAAATGAAGTATGATAATTTTTTAAAAAAATATGAGAATCTAAGAAATCTTGAAATAGAAGAAAAAATTGATAAGTTTGGATTTGCAAATGATAGAGCTGACGTTATTGATTTTGCATTAAAAATCTATGAAAGAATTATAAAAAAATTAGAGATTAAAACTATAAAATCAACTAAATGGGGTGTATCTGATTCAATTGCTGTTAAAATTTTCCATGAAATTTATTCAAAGAAAATATCAATATATAACGAAAAATGAAATTCAATAAATACATTTCTGAATTTTTAGGAACAGCTTTTTTATTCTGCGCAGTTGTGGGCTCGGGAATAATGGGTCAATCACTTACCAATGATGAGTCAATTATTTTATTTGTTAATGCTGTTGTCACTTTTTTCGCCCTTTATTTCTTAATCTCATCATTTGAGTCATACAGTAATCATTTTAATCCAGTTGTATCTCTAGCATTTTTTTTAAATAAAGAAATTTCTTTTAAAACGTTCGTACTATTTACAATATTGCAGATTGTAGGAGCAATTATTGGAGTTTTGATAGCAAATATTATGTTTGATGTTGAATTATTTCATTTCTCTAATAAAAACAGGTCTGGATTCAATATTTATCTTTCCGAAATTATTGCTACTTTTGGGTTAGTATTTTTTATATTAATTTCAAGTAAAGATAAAATTGCATTAATTGTTGCATCATACATTGGTGCAGCATATTGGTTTACATCATCTACATCATTTGCGAACCTAGCCGGGACGATTGGACGTATGTTCTCTGACAGCTTTGCTGGTATAAGCCCCGAAAATGTTTTCTCCTTTTGTTTGGCACAAATTATTGGATCAATTATAGCGTTTATAGTTTATAAATTTTTCTTTAAGGATTGATTATAAAAAGCTCTGTAAAAGATCCGTTTTCGTTTTTTGAATAATTAACTTTACTAAAATCTTTTTCTAACATAAACGCTATCTTGTCTGAAACAGAAAAAGATTCTTGTAAATTTTTAGTTTCAAAAGAAATTTTTAAATAATTATCAATATTATCTACTTCAAGATTTTTTATATCTAAATCTATCGAGTTGTCTATAAATGATTTGATTTCAGCAGGATCATTTGACTGATTAATAAATGAATTACTTAGCTGTTGAGCTTTTAGAACAACGTATTCATAATCAGATTTAGCTTTTTCAAGTTTTTTTGATGAAAAATTCAAGGACTGAATTGTATTAGTAAAAATAAAAAATAATATTAAAGTAACAACCATTAATAAAGTAGCCAATACTAAATTTCTTTCCCTATTATTTAAGCTATTCAAAAAGTTATTCATTGTAAAAATCCAATCTTAATCTCACCAGAAATCAAATTTTCATTTGAAGCTAAATTCTCATCTATAATTTCGACATTTAAACTTTCAACAGTGTTTTTAATCAATCGATATTGAATCTCGGGTAAACCCTCTAAAAAAAGTACTGCCTCATTTGAATTAAAATCTATATCTACACTTTTAAGATAATTTTCACCAAGAGAAACCAAAAAGTTAAAATTACTAAAATTCGAACTAGAGTTTTCTATTTCTGCTAATGGAGTAATAGATATTTGATTAATTAGTTGATCTATTTGAATCTTTGGAGTCACTACTCTATTAGTATTTTTGTCTATTGCTTTGAAAATATTAAAGGTTTCTGATTCGTATATGCTTATTTGCTTATTATTTTGATATAAAAATAAATAAGGAAGAGACAGAGAACAAAATATTAGGAATGTGCATAAATATAACTCCATTCTTGTGAAATTAAGTTTATTAAAAATATTTTTAATAGAGACTTCAAACTTAAATAGATTTAGTTCTTTAGCATTTTTATTGCTTACAAAATCAGATACATTAAATTCCTTTTTGGTCTTAAATATTTCAAAGACCTTCACGTCATTATCACAATAAATAATGGGATCAAAATCTGGATAGTTATTTTTCACTGTTTCAATATATTGATTTAATGAATCTTGTTCAATTGAACTACCTGTGCCATTTTTGAAGGAAAATAAAAACTTATTATTAAATTCTGTAATGGTATCTTTTCCGTATTGTCTATTTAAAAAATAATCTGGCAAAACTAGAACTTTACAATTCAATGAATTTAATATGGTATTTAATTCTTCATACAATGTTTTATTAATTACAAAACCATTTTTATCAGAAATAAAAAATTCGTTCTTTGAAATATCGTCAACGATAAATGAATCAATATCTGACATGAAATTAGCTAGATTATTTTGTTTTGAAAGATTTTCATTATTCTCAAAAACATAGCTACTTATGATTGAAGATGGAACAAGATAAATAAAAGTATCTTTTTGATTCAAAGAATCAAATTCATTTAAATTTGAAAAAGTGTTTCTTTGTTTATAGTTATCTGAGCTATGGTGATATTTACCATTACTGAAACTTAAATTATCTGGATATGCAACAATCGTATTCATCAAATTCCATTATAAATTCTTGAGATAATAAAACCATTATTATTGCCCTCAAAAATTAGTTTACTTATAGAGGATGAAACAAAATCTTCAAAATTAATCTCTGTATTAATTTCATAAACATTTGAATTAAATTTAATTTCTCCATATGCGTCCTCAAAATTCATATCAGGAAAATTATTCTTGAAGTTAATTAAATCGTCAAAACCTGAATCTGGTATATTATCCAAAATATACTTAGCCTCTTGTAAGGATATATTTGGAAATAAAGAGCTCAATAAATAATCGTCTTTTATATTAAGGGTGTTAATGTTAATTGATATTTGATTAGCTTTAGGAAGAGCGCAAAAATTTTTTTGCATTATTGTCCAATCGATTTGTTTCACTGCTGGGATACTTTTTAACTCTTCTATAGAAACCATTAATCTCATTCCAGTGTATTCTTTTGGATTATGAAGTGGTCCAGAATAATAATAATCCTCAAGACCATTAGCCCTTGGATTTGAATCATAATCAATCCAGTCAATAACCTGATCTATAATCTCTTCAATAACATTATTATCTACTTCTTCTAGTGAGAGAATTTTTTTGATTGATGCCATTGATTTTTTATTTTCAACGAATTCACCATTATCGATAAGAACAATAGAATTTATATTTAAGCAATTACTTGCATCTGAGATTTTTACAATTATATCTGCACCGTTAAGATTATAATAAAAGCTTTCTTTAAGAAGAGGATTATTTTTTGATATTTTATTTTTATTAAATCTAAGTTCTTTTTTTATTTTTTCTTTTGATAATGCCTCAATGTTTCTAAAGGCATTCAATGATAGTGATTGAAATTCAATATATTGTGCTCTTTTAAGAGATAAGAGATATTTATTTCCAAATAATATTGCTACTGATGATAGTAGCAAAACTATTAATAGTATTGAAATCAGAACAACTCCTTTAGTACTTGAAGACATAATCAAAATTTGGTTCTATTATCCATGTGTATTCTTTATTATTTTTTGTAAACTCGAGCTTTATTAATTCTGGAATTTTTCTTTGAGTGATTGGGTCGACCGGCCATTCTTGATACCACATTTTCTCATGCAAGAAACTTATATCTATTTCAGAAACTTCTTCAATTAAATTTGTTTTGAAGCTTTCATCAATATTTATTGGATTTGGTGAAAAAAATTGTTTTCTAATTAAATTGTTATTCTCAAGACCATACTCAACTCTTTTTACAGGCGATATCTTATTTGAAATTGATTTAATCTGAGTATTAAAAGATATTTTTTTATCAAGATTGCTTCCTAAAAATGTTAAATTCATAGGATTTCCAAAATTATCTTTTAGTGGCACATTTATAATTTGTCTTATGTCTCTTTTTAAAATTATTGATGATAAATTTAATGAGCGTGATACTTTAAGACGCTCTGAAGAAGTTCTTTCAATCTCAATAGAAGACTGAAGAATGTTTGATGAAATGACAGCAATCATAGATAGTATTACAAGAGAAACTAAGATTTCAATTAAAGTAAACCCCTTCTTCATTTAATTAAATAGCCTTTTGTTGAATAAATATACTTATCCTGTCCTGCAAGCTTAATACGTACTTCATATTCAAAATAATCTTCATTTGAGGTATCGTATATTTCTTCATCCCAAACCCAATTTTGACCTCCCATAATCATTTCACCTTTTCTGTTTCCTGATCTTAGAGGTTTTTCAATTGTATTTAAAAGTGCAATGTGATTATTTGCTACCTCTTTAGCCAAATATCTCTGTTCAAGATCATAGCTTGAAACTGAGGTAGAAATTATTAAATTGTAGATTGTTATAACCGAAACACTTAAAATAAATAAAGCAACAACTACTTCAATTAAACTAAACCCTTTTTTAATAACTGATAATTTCATCCTTAATTTTTCCATTGCTAAAAATAATTATTCTTTGAATATATTGTGAATTGTAAATATCTATTTGACCGCCAGAGTTTTCTCCAGATGGGTAAAAAATAATTACTGGTGTATCTAGCATTTGATTGTCAAGTTCTATTATTGACCCATCTACAAATTTAAATGTTTTCCTAAGTGAAGATGTATCTGACCAATAAGTATTTTTGTAACTTGAATCAATTTCGTTTTGATTTTCTTCTGTAAGATACTTTGCAAATTGATTATCAGAACTTAGGTATAAGCCAATAATTTTTCCTGTAATAATACTTTCCTCCGTTAAATAGCTTACAGTTTTTTGAAATGAATTAGCTTTTTTTTCAATTAAATCAAACGTATTAAAGTTTATGGTAATTAATGTTGATGTTATTCCAATAATAATCAGTACGACAAGTATCTCAATAAGAGTAAAACCTAAATGATATCTTTTATTGTTGCATCCAATTTCCAACATCAGCATCCTCACCAGATCCTCCTTCAATGCCATCAGCACCTAATGTATATAAATCATATTTTTGAGTACGTCTTGAAGGATATTCATATATATATTCTCTTCCCCATGGATCTTTTGGAATTGCCGATATATAACCACCTTGAGGATACAAAAAAGGATTCTTTAATTCAGAATGGGGTTTTACTAGAGCATCTAATCCTTGTGAAGTAGAAGGATATGACAATTCGTTAAATCTATATAACTCAAGTGCTTTATTGGTGTTTGCCATATCAGCCCTGATTTTTTCAAGATTCGCTCTTTGAAAAACTGGATCTACACTAACAACAACAACTGTCGCCAAAATACCTAAAATAACCAAAACAGCCATTAATTCTATAAGTGTAAAACCTTTTTCGTTATCTTTTAGTTTCATATTGCTAATGTATTCATTTGCATAATTGGTATTAGTATAGCTAGAACTATCATCATAATAAATCCACCCATAAAAATTATTACTATTGGCTCTAAAAGTGATAAAAATACAGACCTTTTATTTTCAATTTCAGATTTCATAAAATTCGAAACCTTGTTAAACATTTTCTCAAGATTGCCAGACCTGTAACCACTTGAAATCAATTGAATAAAAATATCCGGGAAAACTTGGCCATGTTTCATAGAGGCTATAAAGTCTTTTCCTTCAATCACATCATTTTTGGCATTCATAACAAAATTAGATAAATATTGATTGTTGAAAATCTTCGAGCACTCCCCTAAAGCGATATCAAGATTAGTACCTGAAGCTAAAAGCAATTCCATAGTACTGGAAAATCGTTCTAATTCTGAGTTAAGAATGAAGTTACCTAAAAACGGAATGGCAAGAATTTTTTTATCAATAAATATCTTATTTTCTTTATTATTAGTATATTTCTTATAAAGGTAATATAAACCTACAGTAAAAAAAAGTACTACTAATAATATTGGTATAATATTATTTGAAATTCCAATTAAAAACTTTGTTATAAATGGTAGCTCAGCTCCCGCCTTAATGAATTGATTGACGACTTGAGGTAGAACAAAAGCAAGCAAAGATATAATTACAATCAAGGAAAATCCAATCAAAATTAATGGATAAGTTAAAGCTGATATAACTTTTTGTCTTATTGAAGCGCTTTCCTCAAGGTAATCAGCAAGTTTGGAAAAAACAGTATCTAAGTTACCTGAAGAGTCCCCTGCTGAGACCATTGATATATAAGTATCTGAAAAAACGCCAGGAAATTTTTTCATTGAATTACCTAATCTTTTTCCTTGTACCAAGTCTTCTTTGAGGTTAAATAAAACTCGTATTAAGTTTTTATTTCTAATTTGTTTTGCGGTGATATCGATTGAATCCACAATTGGTGTGCCAGCTTCGAGTAATGTCGCAAGTTGTCTCGTCATCAGCACAATATCTTTATTTTTAATTCTTAAAGTCTTACCTAAATTTTTAGATTCAGATATTTTTAATGGCGTTAAATTAAGATCTTTTACTAACTTTCTTGCTTCTCTCTCTGAAATAGCACTTATGATGCCTTTTTTCTTAGTACCAACTTTATTAATAGCTGTATAACTATATGCTGGCATCTTCTTTTATATTATTTACTCTTATTATTTCTTCGCATGACGTTACTCCACTAACTATTAGATCAATTGAAGCTTTATCTATAGATTGATTATCTTTAAATACATAATCTGAAATTTCATTTTCAGAGGCATTATTATGAATTAAATCTTTTAATGTTTTGTCTACTTGAATGCATTCAGCAATAGCAATTCTTCCTTGATAACCAGTATGATTGCAATGATCACATCCTTTTGCAGAAAAAACAGATTTATTTTTATCAAGTCCAAATATATTTGCAGATTCTACAGTTGGCTTATTTTCAGTTTTGCAATGAGAACATAGCCTCCTCACAAGTCTCTGTGAGATTATTGTTCTTAAACTTGATGCAAGTAAAAAGGACTCGATTCCCATATCTCTGAGTCTGGTTATTGCAGCAACAGCACTATTAGTGTGAACAGTTGATAGAACAAGATGCCCAGTCAAACTAGATTGAATTCCTATCTGAGCGGTTTCAACATCTCTCATTTCTCCAACCATAACCACATCTGGATCTTGTCTTAAAATTGCTCGTAAACCTTTTGCGAATGTATAGCCTGTTTTTGTATTCACCTGGGTTTGACCTATACCATGAAGAGTATATTCAATTGGGTCCTCAACTGTAAGAATGTTTTGGGACGAATCACTTAAATATCTTAAACCAGCGTAAAGTGTAGTTGTTTTTCCTGAACCGGTGGGTCCAGTGAAAAGTATAATTCCTTCAGGATTTTTAAGAGAACTTTTATAGTTTGAAAGAATTCTCTCAGGTAATCCTAAGTCGTCTATATTTATTTGGGCAGCTTGTTTATCCAAAATCCTCAGTACTATTCTTTCACCATATGATGACGGAAGCGTTGATACTCTTACATCAATATTTTTATCTCCAAGAGATAAAGATACTCTACCGTCTTGTGGCAATCTTCTCTCCGATATATCAAGGCCAGAAATAATTTTAATTCTTGAAATGAGAATTGATGCAATCTTACTATCTTGTCTAAGTATTTCTTTAAGAATGCCATCAATCCTGAAACGTATTATTAAAAAATCTTCATAGGGTTCGAAATGAATATCAGATGCCCTGCTTTTAATTGCTTGACTGATAACACCATTGATTAGCTTGATGATTGGCGCGTCATTATTTCCGGTCAAAAGATCTTCTGTAGCATTTATACTTCCTGCAAAATCTTGTAAATTAAATTCATCAGTTAGTTCCTCAGAAATATTTTTTTGATGATCGCTTGAGGTGAATGAATTAGTAAGAATTTCATTAAATTTGTTTGAATCACATAACTCAAATCTAAAATCTGAGTTTAAAAATCTTTGAATTTCTTGATAAAGATTAAGTGATATTGGTTTTGGCGATGAGACTACAATCCCTTCTCCATTCTGAAAAGCAATTACTTCATTTTCTTTTACAAAATCATATGGAAAAATATCTGTATTTGTATTTGTATTTTCTTTAATGGAGTTGCTCACTTTTAGTCTTTGGGGTTAGTAAGATCTATAATAATATTATCTTTTAGTTCTTGTTCAGCCTTAAAATAATTATATTTTTCAAGTGAAATCTCATTTGCAGAATCTGAATCAGTAAGAATTGTTGGTTTTAAAAAAACCATTAGATTTTTTGTACTAGTACTTGTTGAAGATGATTGAAAAATCCTTCCTAACAGAGGTATAGATCCTAAAATTGGAACCTTGGAGACCACCTCTTGAACATCTTCATCTATTAGACCACCTAAAACAATTATTTGATTGTTGTCTACTAAAACTGTTGTTTCTATTTCTCTTTTATTTGTAATAATATCTAAACCACTTTGAGCAACTCCAGCAATACCTGAAACACCTTGCTTAATTGTTAAAATAACTGAAGCTCCCTCATTAATCTGAGGAGTTATTTCCAATTCAATTCCAACCTCTTGTCTTGATGTCGTTCTAAAAGGATTTGAATTATTTGTTCCAAGACTTTCTCCAGTTGTTATTGGTATTTCTTGACCAATAAACAATCTTGCTGGTTCATTATCCATAGCAAGAATTGAAGGAGTCGATAAGATATTTGAATCAGTATCATCTGCGATTGCATTTAAAATTCCAACAAAATTATCATCTCCTTTTGTTAGATCTCCGAAACCAGCTACTAGGCCTTGAGTATTTAGAAGGGATGAAATTGCCGTTGTTGTCAAAGTGACGTCTTGCTCATCGTCAGCTGCACCAGCAATTGCAAGCAAGTCTGCACCAGAACCAGAAAATCTTGTAATTCCAACTGGAATACTGTCCTCGTCATTACCTGAATAAATTGCTTCTACTCCAAGTCTCCTTGCAGCACTTTCAGAAAGATCAACTACAATTGCCTCAACCAATACTTGAGCCCTTCTTATATCTAATTTTGCGATAATATTTCGAATGGAGTTAAGATTTTCTTCTGCAGAAGAAATAATGAGGGCATTGGTTTTCTCATGATGAGTTATAACTGTTTTTTGTCCCTCAATATCACTTATAAAACTTCCAGATATTGAGTTAAGGATTCCAGCAATATCAGAAGCTTGAGCATATTTAAGGTATATAACATCCATTGAATCGTTTGACATAATATCTTTATCTAATGAATCTAGAGTGGACATGATATTTCTGGTAATTAAATCATTAGCAGAAAGTATGACTGAATTTGAGGGTGAAAAAGGAATCGCAATAAATTTATTTATTGTTGGATTGTTTTGAGCTTTTAATCTGTCAAGAATTCTTACAGCCTCAATAGAAGATAAGTTTTCAAGTTTAATTATAGATATCTTAGCTGTATTATTTTTATCTAAGTCTGAAAGTAATTCTTTAATCCTTTCAATATTACTAGCTCGATCAACGATTAATATTGAGTTAACTGAAGGAATACTGGATAAATGAGATTGTCTACCAGTAATAGGTTTTATCATTGGTAGAATTTCTTCGGTGGATCTATTTATTAAAGGTATTACTTCTGTTTCAAAGCCACCTCCATTTGAATAATCTCGTGTCTGATCACGTGTAGCTTCATTTTCAGGAACAACTCTAACAAAACTGTCTTCAGAAATCGCACTAAATCCATTCACTTGAATAGTTCTTAGATAGACGTCCCAAATTTGGTTGCTATCAAGATTAGCATTTGAGTAGATTGTTACCTTTCCTTTGACTCGTGGATCCAGAATAATAGTTTTTTTTGAAAATTGTGCAATATCTTGAGTTACTTTTCTAATATCTACATCTTCATAGTTCAAAATATATGAATCTTGAGAATATGAATTTTGTGCAACAATAAATAATGTTATTAACGTGCATTTAGTTACAAATTTGTATTTCATAAGCTAATTCCAACAAGATTTTTAATTTTATATAATTTTTCATCTTTGCGAAATACTACTTCATCCTTTGAAACTTCAATTAATTCATATACTCCTTCAAGTTTTTCACCTTTTGCAACCACATACTCCTTGTTGCCTTTTTTTAAAATTACTGAAGAATTATTTGATCCTGCTCTATAACCAATTAATGTATAATCAAAAGTTAAAGGACTTTCAATTTGATTATTGTTATCCCTCATGTCAATTTGATTACTTTTAAATTCAAAATTTGTCATATCTGGTACATTTATATTTTTAATTTCTGGTTTATTAATAAAAGAAATAAATAAAAGACATAAAAAATAAAGCGCAGGAATAGCCAGGATTATAATTACCACTTGTTTAAATCTTATAAAATTCATAATTAAAATGAGCTACTAAGTGTAGCTCATTTTAGTAATATATAAATTAAAAACTTAATTTAAAGCCTAAAGATACTGAAGTTCCAAGATTATATTGATCATATATTACAGTATCAGCCATTGCAGCATAATACTCCTCATCAAGGATGTTTCTTAATTCTAGTGATATCTTAAGATCAGAGTCACTGCCCATATATGAAATTGTTTTTGAATATACAAAATCTACTAGAAGTGGCGGCTCCTCATATATATCTGGAAGAACGTCAATACCCCTTGCTCTAACTCTATCACTAACATAATTAACTATAAGTGTACCTTGAGTGCCATTTTGTAAATCGTCCCATCCAAGTTGTAGGTTTACAATTTCTTCAGATTGACCTTGGAGTCTTGTATCTCTTCCATTTGCAAACAAGCTGGCAGCATTAACTTCTCTTCCTTGTGTATTTATATAAGTATCCGTATCACTGAAAATTACCTCAGAATCAGTAGCAGTAAAATTCATTTTAAAAATAAATTCCTTAGTGCTACCCCATTTTGAATCAGGTAATAGATCTTCATAGATTCTTTCGTACTCAATTTCAAAACCAGTCACTTCAGCTGAAGGTACGTTTTGATAAGAAGTAATAATTAAGTCACCAGATTCATTTACAACTTCTTCAATTGGTTTTGAAATATCTTTAAAGAATAAGCCTGCTGTTAAGAACTGGTTAAATCCCCAATAATATTCAACTCTTAAATCAATATTGTCTATTTCAGAATTTTCCAAGTATAGCGAACCTGATATAACCCTATCAGTATCAACATCTATAAATAATGTTGGAGATAGCTCCCTAAATGTTGGCCTCGCAATAGTTTGAGAAAGACCAAATCTAATTTGAAGGTTTTCATCAAATTCAGGTAGATAAGTTAATGTGAAAGAAGGTAAAGTATAATCTTCATCTATGACTTTCTCTATATTGTTATCAACAATTTGGAATACATCATAAGTATTTACCATTTGTTCACCTTCTTCGTACCTTAAACCTGCTGCCAATCTAAAGTTTTCATTTAAATAAGCATCAAGGTTGAAATATAAAGAAGAAATTTCTAAATCGCCTTGATAACCTGCTGGCGATGAAGCTGCAGTATTTTCAATTACTATTAATCTCGATGGATCAAAATTTTTATCTTCAAATATATAATCAATTCTGTTGTCTAATCCATCGGTTGGTATTGGTCCACCTTCTGCTAAGAATCTATAACTTCTTACCTGAGCATCACGATAGTTATTTGTTTGATCAAACCCAGTCTTTATAATTACTTCCTGCTCACCTAATTGAAGTGGGAATGTAAAATCGATACCAAAATTTTCATTATCATCATTTACATAACTAAACTGTGTTTGATTTCTGCCGGTATTTACATCGTAACGATAAAAGCCTCTATCATCAGTATCCTCATAGAAGACTACTCTTTCGTATGGTGCATATCTTGAAGCATCACCACCAGCAAGTCTTATGTCAAGCTCCATATTATTTTGAAAAAGATAACTATAGTTAAGTTGG
>SHBF01000002.1 GCA_004212975.1 SAR86 cluster bacterium | reverse complement strand
TTTAAATTGAGTATGTAGATTTCAGCATTTCCATCTTGGTACATAGTCAATGAAAGAAATTTGCCATCAGGCGACCAAGAAGGTGAGCTAATTTGAGATGAATTTTCTATTGCGAGTTCTCTTTCGCCAGTTGCTATGTCTTGAATATAGACCTTTGCCATTCCTGTTTCAAATGAAACGTATGCTACCTTTTTTGAATCTGGAGACCATGCTGGAGAAATGATAGGATCATTACTCTTTAAGAGTATTTGTTCATTGCTTCCATCGGCATCTGCAACCATAAGATTAAAATTCTTATTCTCAGTTACATAAAGTATTTTTGTTGACGATATCCCCTTCATGCCAGTTATTTCTTCATAAATACCGTCGCTTACATAATGGCCTAGCTGTCTATTTTTATTTGGTATGCCGTAAACAGTTGAAGTCCTAATTTTTTTACCTTTATTGATATCAAATATGTTATAAACAACAGATATGCTAATACCGTCTTTTATAATTTTTCCAATAACTAAATAATCAATATTTAAAATTTTAAAATCATTAAATATAACTTCAGTCTCACTAGTTGGTGAAGAGAGTAAATCTTCGTTTGCAAATAAATTAAACTCTCCTGACCTCTTTAAATTATTTCTTATAATTTTATCAATGTCGTTTGAAACCTTTTCATCGCCCTCAAATTTTAAAATAGCTACTCTGTAGGGATCCTCAGTGCCTTGAGTAATTTCTAGAATAAGTTCTGAAGTGAGCGTATTAGAAAATGCTAATATTAATAATATTTTTTTCATGTTGGATTGAATGTAATCACTACACTTTTAAAATTTGTGTTGTATAAACTATATGAAATATCTCTAAAGAAACTAAAAGTATCAGCTCTTTGTACAGCCTTTAAAGCTGAATTATCAAATCTTAAATTTCCACTACTTCTAATCAAATTAACATTAACAATTCTCCCATTTTTATTAATTGACAATCTAAGGTCACAAACCAAGCCGTCCTGAATATTAATTGGCTTACGCCAGGCTGACTGTATGCTCTTTATGATAAGAGAGCTATATAGTTCTACTTGACTATGCTGAGATTCTTTAGATATTAATTTATCTTCAGCAATTAAGTCATCTAAGCTAACAGAAGGTATGAGAGAGTCAAATGAAATAGTTTCATCAGGAATTATCTCATTCATTGAATTATCATTAATAATTTCTTTTGATTCTAATTTTTGATTGACTTGCTTTTTTGCTTCAATCTTTTCTTCAAAAATTAAATTTACCTCAATTGGCTTACTCAATACTGAGGTTTGTTGAGATTCATAATAAAAAAAACCAAGAAGATATAGAATAATTGACGCATGAATTACAAAAGATATAAAAGAAGCCTCTAAATATATTGGATTAATTTTCATAGCCGCTTGTTACAATTCCGACTTTAGTAATGCCTGCACTTTGAACAGATGCCATGGCTTTTGCTACAAAATCAAATGCAACATTTCTGTCACTTTGAAAAACTACTTCAATCTCTGGATTTGCTTTAAAAATTACTTCAGACTTTCTCTTTAATTCATTTAAATCAATAGGCAATGACTCCTCTCCAACGTTTATAAAATAATTTCCATTTTTATCAATTGATATTACAAGTGGTTCATTCTGAACACTCATTTTAGTTGTATCAGTTTGAGGTAAATCAACCTCCACACCTTGAATTAATAAAGGTGACAAAACCATAAAAATAATCAACAAAACTAGCATAACATCGATGTATGGAACTACATTTATTTCTGCTTTAAGATTTTTCTTTTTTGCTAGTCTGTATATCATTATTTTTTATCAATTGACTGTTTATAAAAAATACTTGCTAACTCCTCTGCAAAAATTAATGTTCCTTGACTAATAGTTTCTGATTCAGATGTAAATTTATTAAAAGCTACTACTGCTGGTATTGCAGCAAATAGTCCCATGCCAGTTGCAATCAATGCCTCTGATATTCCTGGTGCTACAGCATTTATAGTAGCTTGAGTGGCATCTGAAAGTCCCATAAATGATGTCATTATCCCCCATACCGTTCCAAGCAAGCCAATGTATGGACTAACAGATCCAACGTTTGCTAAAAAAGATAAATGCTTGTTCATTTCTTCTTCATCAGAAGCTATAGAAACTCTCATAGAGCGATTAATACTTTCTAGATCTAATTCAGAAATGTTATCTCCAACCTTAATTGAATTAAATTCGTTAAAAGAGTTTTTGAATAATTTTCTTGCCCCGTATAAATTATCATCTTTTAATACCTCGTTATATAAAGCATCTAAATCTTTTCCACTCCAAAAAATTCTTAAAAATTTATCATTGGCGCTTTTTACATTTCTAAAAAAATTATATCTTTCAACAATTATTATCCAAGAGAGTATTGAGGCAATAAAAAGAATCAACATTACTATCTTGACTACAATCCCTGCCTCTAAAATAAGATTTAATACCGAAATATCATCCATAACACTATCCTAGTCAAAAATTAACAATAAATCATCAGGAAACTTTTTTGGTTTCTTCGATGATAGATTTATGAAACAAACCTCTACCTCACCATTAACAAATTCTTCTCTAGAGATTTTATCAACTACTTTTTGATAAAAAATCATCCTCGCATTAGATTTTTTTTCTACATTTGACTGGACAACTATTTGATTACCAAGCTCAGCAGCTTTTAAGTAATTAATTTTGATACTTTTAACTATAAATGCTAGATCTTTTTCTCTTAATTTATTTTGAGAAATATTTGCATAGGATAGAAATTCAGATCTTGATCTTTCGAAATACTTTAAGTAATTCGAATGATATACAACTCCTTGAAAATCTGTATCCTCAATATATATTTGAAATTCTATATCTTCACACTTGATAATTTTTTTCATGCAGCTCAATGTCCTCCTGAAATAACTCAAGTATTATCTGAATAAAATCTGGCCATAAAAGGTCTAATGTAACAAGGTCGTTCTTAATATTATTATTTAAAGAGTTTGCTAATATTCGAACTTTAATGGGTCTATTATTAAATTTATATACTAATGCGGGTCTTAAACCCTCTTGATTCGATGATGCGAGAACTTGCTCCCACCAATCAGGTCTGGGTTCTGCACCAGCTCCATATGCCTTACACTCAATACACCATCTTCCAAGCATAAGATCAGGTAACTCCTTAGTCCGAGTCTGCTCTAAGATTCTTTTAACTGGATTCTTTAAGTTAAGGTCATTTATCAATGCATTAGCAATTTGTCGTTCAAATGCAGCACCTTTATTTCTTGAATTAATTGACAAAATTTATTCCTTTATCTCAAAATTTTCTGGGAATTCTGCATTAGTGTGAACTTCTTGGACATCATCAAGATCATCCATAAACTCCATAATATTTAAGACTTTTTCAGACATATCTTGATCAAGGTCCACAAGTGTATCAGCTCGCAAGGTCAGTTCAGCATTTATATATTGGATATCATTCTCTTTAAAGAAATCAATAACCTTATTAAATTGATTTAGATCTGTTGTTACTTCAAAGAAATCATCTTCTTCTGAAAAATCTTGTGCTCCAGATTCAATAACATGCTCCATAAGCATATCTTCTGAGTAATCCTTATTTATGTGGATTACTCCAAGTTTTTTAAATAGATATGAAACAGAACCACCAGTTCCAAGATTACCTCCAAACTTTGAAAATGCATGCCTAACATCTGAAACAGTCCTATTTCTGTTATCTGTCATAGT
The DNA here is from genome assembly GCA_004212975.1 of SAR86 cluster bacterium. Classification (GTDB taxonomy): domain Bacteria; phylum Pseudomonadota; class Gammaproteobacteria; order Magnimaribacterales; family D2472; genus SAR86A. The sequence goes on along the minus strand of SHBF01000002.1, from coordinate 57,126 downwards.
TTCTACAAGGATAGCAACTCCTCCTGGACCATATCCTTCAAATATTATTTCTTCTAATTCTCCAGTTTCTCCTGTTCCCGAACCTTTTTCTATAGCTCTTTTAATAGTATCTTTAGGCATATTTGCAGCATTTGCCTTTTCAAGAGCTAGTCTCAATCTTGGATTATCATTTGGATCAGGGCCATCCTTCGCTGCAACAGTAATTTCTCTTATGACCTTGGTCCAAACCTTTCCTCGTGATGCGTCTTGTCTGGCTTTTCTATGTTTTATGTTTGCCCATTTTGAATGACCAGCCATTAACTATTCTTCCTTATGTGTACTAATTATTTTAAGTTCATCAAGCTGATCTTTATCAACCTTGCTTGGAGCATCTGTTAATAGACATGTCGCGCTTTGAGTTTTAGGGAATGCAATCACATCTCTTATGTTTGAAGTATCTGTTACAAGCATAACAATTCTATCTAGTCCAAATGCGATGCCACCATGAGGTGGACAACCTGAAGACAAAGCCTTTAAAAGGAAACCAAACTTACTCTCAGCTTCTTTCTTTGAAATGTTAAGAATTTCAAAAATTGCTTCTTGCATATTTTTATCATAAATTCTTAAAGATCCTCCACCTATTTCATATCCGTTCAAAACAACATCATATGCATATGCAAGAACATCGTTTGGATTTTCTAAAAGTTCTTTCTTTGATGCTTTAGGTAAAGTAAATGGATGATGAAGCGGTGTTAGACTTCCTTCGGCATTTAATTCAAACATTGGAAAATTCACTATCCAACAAGGAGCCCATTTTGAAACATATAAATCTAAATCATGTCCTAATTTTTTTATAAGACTACTCATTGATAAGTTAACAAGAGATTCACTTCCAGCTCCAAAAAAGATTAAATCATCTGTTTTGGCTTCAAGAGTTTTAAAAATATTTTGAATTGTTTTTTTGTTTAAAAACTTCAATATGGGAGACTGAATGCCATTCTCAAGATCTTCAATATCATTAATCTTTATATAAGCAAGTCCTTTTGCACCCAACTTAGATACAAATTTTGTATAGTCATCAATTTGACCTCTTGACATTGTATTTCCATTTGGCACTTTTAAAGCAACGACTCTTGATCCTTCCTTTTTAGCGGGATCAGAGAATACTTTGAATTCCTCATTCATAACAAGATCTGATATTTCTTTGAGTTTTAAGGGAATCCTTAAATCTGGTTTATCACAACCATATTCCTCCATAGCGTCATGCCAATCAATCACCTTAAATTTATCAAGTTTTTCTCCACAAAATTCTTTAATTACATCTTTAATCATCTTTTCACCAAGCTTCATGATTTCTTCCTGATTAATGAAAGATGCTTCAATATCAATTTGAGTAAATTCTGGTTGTCTATCTGCCCTCAAATCCTCATCTCTAAAACATCGTGCAATTTGATAATATTTATCTAAGCCGCCAATCATCAAGAGTTGTTTGAATAATTGAGGTGATTGAGGTAAAGCATAAAAACTACCTGGCTGAACTCTGCTTGGTAAAATATAATCTCTGGCACCTTCTGGAGTAGCCTTAGTTAAAATTGGTGTTTCAATCTCATGAAATTCATTTTTATGAAGGTAGCTTCTAATTAAAGAAGTAATTTTTGATCTTTTAACAATTCGTTCATTCATTTCTGGGCGTCTAAGATCAAGCACCCTATTCTTTAATCTTACATCTTCGTTAACTTCCTGATATTCGTCTATTGGAAAAACTGGAGTGTTTGCCTTGCTGAGAATATTGATATTAGCGACCTCTATCTCAATTTCACCAGTTTGCATATTTTTATTTATTGTTCCTTTAAGTCTATTTCTTACAACACCTTCTATCTGAACAACAAATTCGTTTCTTATCGATTCTGCTAATTGGAATGATTCTTTGTTATCTGGATTCACAACAGCTTGGCATATACCTTTTATATCCCTAACATCTAAAAAAATTACTCCTCCATGATCTCTTCTTCTATGTATCCATCCACAAATAGTAACCTTCTCTTTGAGATTAGATGATGTAATTTCACCACAATAATGAGATTTCATGATATTTCCCTATTCACTTCTTAATTTTATCTTGTTTAGACCCTTTCTTGGAGTCTGTTTTGGAAGTTTCTTTTGTTTTGTCATTTTTTGTACCATCACTTGAGGCTATATTCTTCTTTTTACCTGTTTTAAAGTCTGTTTCATACCACCCACCACCTTTAAGCCTAAAGGAAGGTGCTGAGATTTGCTTCTTAAGGCCTTTCTTATTGCATTTGGGGCAAACCTCTTTTGGTTTATCATTAATTTTTTGAATTATCTCAATTTCATGTTCACATTTAGAACATTTGTAGTCATAAATCGGCATAAGTCCTCAAAAAAAGATAAAATTATAAACTATGTTATTTTCAAAGCTACTATTACCTACTCTTAAGGATGCTCCCCAAGAAGCAGAAGTTGTGAGTCACAAATTAATGCTTCGTTCAGGCATGATACGTAAAGTTGCTTCAGGTATCTATACATGGCTACCACTAGGCTTAAAAGTTCTTAAAAAAGTAGAAGATATTGTAAGAGAAGAAATGGATAATTCTGGTGCTCAAGAGGTTTTTATGCCAATGGTTCAGCCAAGGGAATTATGGGAAGAAACAAAAAGATGGGAAAAAATGGGTCCTGAATTACTTAGAATAAAAGACAGGCATGATAGAGATTTTTGTTTAGGTCCCACACACGAAGAAATTATTACTGACATCATTAGGGATAATGTCAAAAGCTACAGAAAACTTCCATTAAATATTTATCAGATTCAAACTAAATTTAGAGACGAGGTTAGACCTAGATATGGAATTATGCGGGGAAGAGAGTTTTTAATGAAAGATTCTTACAGCTTTAATATCGATGAGGAGTCGTTACAGGAAACATATTTAATTATGAGAGAAACTTATAAAAAAGTTCTTGAAAGAATAGGACTTAAATACAAAATTTCTGCTGCAGACTCTGGAGCCATTGGTGGAGATAGTTCTGAGGAATTTCATGTGCTTGCTGAAAATGGTGAAGATACAATTGCCATAAGTGATTCATCTGAATTTGCAATCAATACTGAGCTTCTTTTAAAAGATGGAGAAGATATAAGCACACTTGAAGGCAAACCTTCTCCAGATGGCAATGGAACAATTCAAATAAGGAAAGGAATTGAGGTTGGTCATATTTTTAAACTTGGAAAGTTATATGCGGAATCAATGAAAGCAAGTGTTCTGAATTCTGATGGAAATGCTTCAACATTATTTATGGGTTGTTATGGAATTGGGGTTTCAAGACTTGTTGCAGCGGCAATTGAACAAAATCACGATGAAAAAGGTATTATTTGGCCTCATAGCATTGCACCCTTTGACATAAATATTATTTCCATTGGATATGATAAGAATAAAGATATTGCTAAAGCATCAAAAGATTTATACAAAGAACTTTCAGAAATGAATTATTCTGTTCTGCTAGATGATAGAAAAGATGGATACGGAGTGAAAATGAAAGATTCAGAACTTATAGGAATACCTCTAAATATTGTAATTGGTAAAAAATTTACTGAAAATAATGAAGTTGAGCTCATAGGAAGAAATGGCGAAATCTCATCAAACTCAATTGAAGATATTAAAACAATACTTGAGTTCTTTAAAAATTAATTAAAATAATTTTCTTTTATAGTTTTGTCTAAATTTATTAATCCAAATTGGAAATCATCTAGGACCTTTAACATTTTCTTATCATTTTTATATAAATTTTCATTAGTAAAATCTTCTAATAGAATACTAATGTCTTTTTTGATAGAAGGAGATTTTGGCAAAAATCTCTGGACTTCTAAAAGTTTATTTACACAATACTTCATGGATCTAGGAAATAATTTTTCCATTATCATAAATCTAAGGACAATCTCTTGGTTAAGTTTATCTTTATTGATCAACTTAAAGGATTCAAATCCATTGATCGACCTTAAAACACTACTCCATTGTAAATTTTGATAATATTTATTTACGTAATTTTCTTTCCTGAGAATTTGATCTTCAATTATTCTTGATAACATATCTGCTCTTTCAATAAATCTTCCTAGCTTGATGAAATTAAAAACATCATTCCTTTGCATCCCATCAGTAATAATTGCAAAAAATCTTTGAGAATTTCTAATTATTCTATAAAGATCTTCGCTATGTGGCTTATGTTTGCTATTGAAATCTATATAAAGATTATTAAATTGCTCCCAGGCAGACTTTGGTAACATCGTCAGAAGGTATCTAGAATTCATCTTTGCCATTTCAATAGAGTATTTTATTGATGAAGGATTACTTTCATCCTGAATAAGAAAGTAATATACATTTTCTTTTGTGTTCTTTTTTTTAAAATCATTAATATGTCCCGTTATTTTAATTAAATGCTGTAAATCATCTGATCCTTCATTGGGGATGTCTAGAAGTAAATCTGAGTTAACATTTATAAGTCTTGATGTATTTTCAATTCTTTCGATATACCTTGAAAGCCAGTAGGTTTTTTCTGCAATACTTGCAAGCATTTTAATTAACTATCCAGGTATCTTTACTCCCACCACCTTGAGATGAATTTACAATGGTAGATCCTTTTTCAAGAGCGACTCTAGTTAAACCACCATTAGTCACAAAAGTGTCATTGCCAGATAGAATAAATGGTCTTAGATCAATGTGTCGTGGTTGAATGGAAGTTTTGATTAATGTCGGGCTAGTAGATAGTTTAATTAGAGGTTGAGCTACAAAATTTCTTGGATTATCTATTATTTTTTGTTTATATTCTTCCAATTCTTTCTTTGAAGCATTGGGTCCTATAAGAATCCCATACCCTCCAGACTCATTTACTGGTTTAAGGACAAGTTTTTTAATGTTGTCTAGTACGTATTTCTTATCTTTATCAAATGCGCATAAATAAGTTTTAACTTGGGCAAGTTTTGGTGTCTCATTTAAATAAAACTCTATCATCTTTGGAACAAATGCGTATACAGCTTTATCATCAGCAACACCGGATCCCGGAGCATTTACAATAGCTACTTTTTTTTCTTTCCAAGAGTTAATCAATCCAGGTAATCCAAGTGTTGAATCCTTAATCCATACATTTGGGTCTAGATAGTCATCATTTATCCTTCTATAAATTACATCAATTTTTTTCTTTCCTGATATAGTTTTCATGTAGACATAATTATCATCAGATAAGCATAGGTCAGAGGATTCAACAAGAACAATTCCCATTTGTTGTGCAAGATACGCATGCTCAAAATATGCAGAATTAAAAATACCTGGACTTAAAATAACAATTGTTTTTTTCTTATCTTTCGCATAACTTGCATCGGATAAACATTTATAGAGTTGAGAAGTATAATCGTCTACTGGCGATACTTTATAATTGTTAAATAATTCTGTTACTACTTTCTTCATTACATTTCTATTTTCAAGCATATATGCAACACCTGAAGGAACCCTTAAATTATCCTCAAGAACATAAAACTTGCCTGTGTGATCTTTAATAAGGTCAGTACCTGAAATATGTGCCCAAATTTTATTTTTGGGAATTACTCCTTTGCATTCCTCTAAAAAATTTGGTGAATCTAAAATTAAAGATTTTAGAATAGGATTTTTATTTAAAAATTCTTGTTTATGGTAGACATCATGAATGAATAAGTTTATTGCCATGATTCTTTGAATTAATCCTTCCTTTACTTTAATCCATTCTTTTTCTTTAATAATTCTAGGAATTAAGTCTAAAGGCCATTCTCTATCAATTAACTTATTATCATCATAAACTCTAAATGTAACTCCCATTGTACGGATTATTGAGTCACGCACTTTAGCCAATAATTTTTTTTTGTTTGAACTTAAGCTGTCAAAGAATTGAAATGATTTATGAAAATCTTTACGAGGAGCATTCTTACTGTTTAAGTATTCATCATAAAAAAAACCAGATTTATTTTTTTGTGTTTCCATATTACTCGATACAAATTGATATCAAGACAAAGCATAGTAATATGTTTCATCGGTTCGAACTAACTTCTGTCTTTTTATCAAAGATGAACCAGAATTAACTTTAACAAATAGAAATAATAAAGATAATTATTATTATGTATTTTTTTATTATATAAATATAGAATATTCAATTATTATAATCTTTTTTTTAATATGACATATTGTGTGGGAATGAAAATGGACGATGGCATTGTTATGGTGTCAGACTCAAGAACAAATGCAGGATTAGATAATGTTTCCACTTACAAAAAAATGTTTACTTACTCGGTTGGCGATAGGTCAATAATTATTATCACTTCTGGTAATTTATCAACATCTCAGCATGTATATAAAACTCTTGAAAATGATATAAATTCATCAAATCCTAAAAATAGTTTAAATCTCTGTAAAAACTTTGATGAAATTGCAAATTATGTTGGTGAAATATCACTAAAACATTCCAAAACTGATGGTATTTCGATCAATACACATCTAGGTTCTAACTTTATAATTGGTGGTCAAATTAGCGGGCAAGAGCATGCTCTTATGATGGTTTACCCAGTTGGGAATTATATTCGTGCCTCTGAGATTAAACCCTTTTTTCAACTAGGTGAAACAAAATATGGGAAACCTATACTAGATAGACTTATTAGAAACGAAACCTCTTTAGGTGATGCGGCAAGATGTGCTTTGGTCTCGTTTGACTCAACAATGAAAAGTGATCTTACTGTTGGGCCACCTATTGACCTAGTAGTGTATAAGAAAGATTCTATTCAAATTTCACTAGAGGAACACCTTCAATTTAAAACACCATTTTTTTCAAATCTTTCTAGTAAGTGGTCAGAGGGTTTAAGAAATCTATTTAAAGAATTACCCAAATTTGATTGGGAAAAATAAATCTTAATGAAGTTTATAAATTTTTTAATCATATCGATGGTTAGCTTTCAATCTTTTAGTACAGAATTATCAATCGGCTCAATTGAAGAGATTTATCTGAAAAGTGGAACTAATGAACGAAGAATTCAAATTTACTATCCTTACTCAAAAAATGTCAATAATAAGACAAAGTTCATTATTATGAATGATGGTGAGGAGTTATTTTCAGAGAATGATTCTTGGAATGGAAAGGCATGGAATATTGATGAAACATTCAAAGATTTAAAAACTCAAAAAGAAAATCTTAACCTTGTAATTATTGCAATCGATAGTGCTAAGAGAATTAATGGGAATATTTTGGATGAAACAAGGAGGTACGCAGAATACTTTCCAAAGGAATCTATAAAATATATAGATGGAAATTTGAAAAGATCGATTTATTCTAATTTTATAGATTCTCAAAAATTTAATTATCAAGATTTTGTTATTAATAAAGTTATTCCCTTTATCGAGAAAAAATTTGATACAAAGCTTAATAGAGATAACCTCGGCATTATTGGTGCAAGTATGGGTGGGCTCTCAGCCTTAAATATGTCAATTGAAAATCCTGAAATCTTTGGATTTGTTGGCTGCATTTCTACACACTGGGTTGGAATAAAAATAAGTGAATATTTAATTCTTCCGTTCAGAATGAAAATCAGTGGTGATGAATCTACCACCAAAGCTATTCAGAAATATATTAAAGATAATGTAAGTAAATTATCTTCACAAAAACTATATTTTGATCATGGAACAGTTGGCTTAGACTCACTTTATGAGAACCCACAAAATGAAATAAATAAAATTCTATTAGGCTCTCAAATAAATTTTATATATGAGGTACACCCAAATCACGACCACGAACCAAAATTTTTTGGTCAAAGGTTTAAAAATATACTTTTAAACTTTACAGATAATTAAGCAATTCGTTTTATTATTGTTGCGTTTGCTGTACCACCACCTTCACAAATAGCTTGAAGAGCATAATTTCCATCTCTTCTTTCAAGTTCATGTAACATAGTAGTCATTAACTTTGCGCCTGTTGCGCCAAGAGGATGTCCGAGCGCCATTGCACCACCATTGACATTTAATTTACTTCTATCTGCCTTTAATTCTTCAGCCCATGCAAGAGGAACTGGAGCAAATGCTTCATTGACTTCATATATATCAATATCATCAATGCTTAATTTAGCAATGTCTAAAGCCTTGTGAGATGCAGGTATTGGTCCAGTCAACATAAATACAGGATCATCTCCAACAACAGAAATAGATACTATTTCTGCCCTTGGGTTAGATTTGATCTTTTTTAATCCTGCATCATTGCAAATAAGAACAGCTGCAGCACCATCTGTGATTTGACTGGCATTACCAGCGGTAATTTTGCCACCTTCAGTTACTGGGTTCAATCCTGCTAATTTATCAAGACTAGCATCAAATCTGATACCTTCATCTGCCATTACTAAATCGTTAATGCCCTCAGCATTTTTACCTTCGACAGGTAAAATTTCTTTATTAAAATATTTTGATTCTGTTGCTTGAGCTGCTTTTTGATGACTTTCTAAAGCAAATTGATCTAGATCTTCACGAGAAAGATTCCATTTATCAGCTACTAGTTCTGCGCCTGTAAATTGAGAGAAAAATATATTTGGATATCTTTCTTTCATTCCATCAGAATCAAACGGTAGCCCGTGTCCAGCATTATATCCATCTGTAACTGCTGCACCGATAGGGACCATAGACATTACTTCAACACCTCCGCCTATAACAATATCTTGAGTACCAGACATTACAGCCTGAATTGCAAAGTGAATTGCTTGTTGAGATGAACCACATTGTCTATCAACAGAAGTTCCAGGAACAGATTCAGGAAAAGACGAAGACAAGACTGCATTTCTAGCTACGTTTCCTGATTGTGCCCCAACCTGATCAACACAGCCAAAAATTACATCATCTACAACCACAGGATCAATATCTAATCTCGTTACTAATTCATCTAGAACCTTTGCTCCAAGATCAGCCGGGTGCCACAGACTCAATCTTCCATCTCTTTTACCACCAGCTGTTCTTACTGCTTCAACAATATATGCTTTCTCTACCATAAAAAATCCTACTAAAATTAATTAATAGGACTTATTGTATCAAAAAATTATTTAGATTTACTTGTAATGTAAGAAGATCTTATTTCTTTTACAAGTTTGTCTCTAACTTTTGCATTTTCTTTTAGGAAAGTACTAGCTTTTACCTTACCTTGTCCAATACTCTCACCATCTAATTTATAAAAAGCACCTGATTTATCAACCAAACCAAGTTTATGACCAAAGTCTAATATTTCACCTTCCTGGTTGATTCCTTGTCCATACATAATCTGGAACTCTGCTTGTTTAAAAGGAGGAGATACTTTGTTTTTAACAACTTTAACTCTTGTTTCGTTACCCATTACTTCGTCTCCCTCTTTTACAGAACCAATTCTTCTAATATCTAATCTTACTGAAGAATAGAACTTTAAAGCATTACCTCCAGTAGTTGTTTCAGGACTGCCAAACATAACACCAATTTTCATTCTTATTTGATTTATAAAAACAACAGTGGCACCAGACCTTTGAATATTACCTGTAATTTTTCTAAGCGCTTGTGACATTAATCTAGCTTGAAGGCCAACATGATGGTCTCCCATCTCTCCTTCAATTTCTGCTCTTGGAACCAATGCGGCAACGGAGTCGATAATTACCAAATCTACGCTCTTAGATTTGACTAACATATCTGCAACTTCTAATGCCTGTTCTCCAGTATCAGGTTGTGATAATAGCAATTCATCTACATTGACACCTAATTTTTCAGCATATTGTGGGTCTAAAGCATGTTCAGCATCAATAAAGGCACAAGTTCCTCCTTCTTTTTGACATTGAGCAATTATTTGAAGTGTCAGAGTAGTTTTGCCAGAAGACTCAGGTCCATAAATTTCTGTAACTCTACCTTTTGGAATTCCTCCTATTCCAAGTGCAATATCAAGACCAAGTGATCCTGTTGAAATTGAGGGGATATCAAGATTTTCTCGATCGCCCATTCTCATTACTGTTCCTTTACCAAAATGGTCGTCAATACTTGCAATAGTATCTTTTAATGATTTTGAGGTATTATCTTTCGATTTAGGCATAATTAACTCCTTAATTTACTGTATATTTATACAGTATATAGTATTTTTCTATTTTTTTAAACAGTTTTGTGTAAATTTAAAAATTAGTAAGCTAAAATTCAGTCTTCTCAACTAATTATGACATACGTAGTAACAGAATCATGCATTAAATGTAAATACACTGATTGTGTTGAAGTATGTCCTGTTGATTGTTTTTACGAAGGTCCAGAATTCCTTGTCATACATCCAGATGAATGTATTGACTGTGGTTTATGCGAGCCTGAATGCCCTATTGAAGCTATTTATGCAGATGACGAATTACCGTCAGATCAAATAGAATTCATAGAGATCAATCTCAGGCTTTCTGAAGTTTATGAAAATATAACAGAAGCGAAAGAACCATTACCAGAAGCTGAGAAATATAAAGATATTAAAAGTAAAAAGGAATTTTTATAAAAGAAAATTAACTATTTCTGCAAGATCCAATAAGCCAGCCGAAAAAATTAATCCACCAAAAAATATTAGTATTGATTTTCCATATTTCTTATATGCATTATTAATAATCCTGGGCATAACTATTAAAGCTATTAACATTCCAATAGCAAAAGAAAGTAATACATCAATATTCAGATTCGATATGCTACCAATAATGTAAGGATAAATACCAACGGCTAACAAAAATGCGCTGCCAGATATTCCTGGAAAAAGTAAAAATGTGCACGCAATAAAACCAAATATAATTAGCGCACCTTCAGAGGGTGTAAATGGGCCATCAGGTGGATATGATCCAGTTATGTAAAAGCCACTTAGCAAAAAACCAATAAAAATTGCAAGAAAAACATTTAAATAAAAAGTTTTGCCTTTATCAATATTTTCTTTTAAGTAAGTATTTATTAACAAAAAAATGCCATATCCAATCATTATAAATGCTATAAAAATGTTAAATGTTTGAGTAAAGTTCGTGTATAAAAAGTTAACAAGTGAAGAAAATAAAAATACACTTAATACCATCCCGACTAATAATGGAATAATTAAATTTAAATCTCTAAATTTCGTCAAAAAATTTAGGATCTTTTCATAGACTCCAAACATTAATGCTACAGTCGCACCAGATATACCTGGTAACAATTCAGATATGCCTATGAAGACACCTGCTGTAAAGTATTTAAATTGATCTTTCATACATCGTTGCCATCTTCTGATTTTCCTGCAAGCATTGGAACAAATGATACATCATCAAATTCTTCTTCTTTTATTTCATCATTATTGACTTTAGTTATTACATTTAATTTCTGAAATGTTCCACCAACTGGAATTACTAGCTTTGCATCATTATTTAAAACAGAAACTAAATCATTAGGATACTCTCTTGGAGCAGCAGCACATAAAATACCATCATAATTTTTTTCTTTTTCCCAATCTTGATATCCATCGCCATGTCTAAATAACACATTATTAATTTTTAATTGAGATAAATTCTCTTTTGATTTTTGAACAAGTGGTTTTATTCGCTCTATTGCAAAAACATTTTCACTAAAAAAAGAAAGTACTGCTGATTGATATCCGCAACCTGATCCAAGTTCAAGTAGATTTTTAAATATTTTACCTCTTGAATTTGTATGAGAAATTAATAATTCAGTCATTCTTGCAACTATATATGGCTGAGAAATTGTTTGCTTATAACCAATAGTCAGTGATCTGTTTTCATAGGCTCTCGACCAAAGAGCTTCGTCAAGAAAAATATGTCTTGGCACTTGTGAAATCGCATCGAGTACTCTGAAATCTTTTATCCCTAAATCTAGAAGGGTTTCAATCATTTCCTCTCTAACCCTTCTAAAAGTAAATCCAGAGTTACTCATTTATTATCTCAGAAAGATTCTCAATAAATTTAGATGAGCCTAGACTATAGTCAAGTACAGATATGGAAACATATCCATCCACAACTGCTTCAGCATCAGTTACATAATCACCTTTAATAGGGTCTCCTGATAGGTTATATCGATACCTGTACATTTCTTTTGACAAGGATTGATCTTCTATCTTAATAGGTTTAGCTGGAACGTCTCTTTTAGATAATCCTGTTGCCTTAACTCCTTTATATTCCTCTTCTGAAATATCTGGAAAATTTATATTAATTACTTTTCCAATATAAGTTTCACTAGATTTTATAATTTTATTAATTAACTCAACCGATTTTTTTGTTATAAAGCTTATATCTTTAGCATCATAAGAGGCAACTGATATAGCAATTGGTGGATACTTTAAATTCCTTCCTCCAACAGCAGCTCCAACTGTTCCAGAATATAAAACGTCATTACCAATATTTGCTCCATGATTAATACCTGATATTACAATATCGAATTCAAAATCAACTATACTTAATAACCCTAAATATGTGCAATCAGCCGGGGTTCCATCTACTGCATAGATCTTATCATCGATTTTCGTAACCTCAATCTCACTTAGGTAAGAAATAGCAGCGCTCATACCACTGCAATTATTTTTTGGGGCGACTATCCACACATCATGATCTTTTGATAGTTCCTCATACATGTTCTGAATATTATGGGCTTTATATCCATCATCATTTGTAAGCAATATTTTCATGATAAGTCCTTTAAATTTACTATACTTTGAACTGATATAGCTTCATTATTTCCAATAATTCCAATTTTTTCTGATGTAGTAGCTTTTAAACCAATTTTTTTTATAGGAACTTTTAATATTGCAGACAAATTTTCTAGAATTTTTTCCCTATGAGGATTAATTTTAGGATTTTCACAAATAATTGTTGTATCAATGTTATAAATTTCTAAATCCATTTTATTTAATTCATTTAGGCAGTATTCAATGATAAGCGTACTATCTAAATTCTTATTTTTATTGTCTTGATCTGAAAAAAACATCCCAATGTCACCCAACCCAGCAGCACCCAATATTGAATCAGCAATTGAATGGAGTAATACGTCTCCATCAGAATGAGCTACAATCTTGAAATTACATTTAATTTTATATCCGCCCAAAATAATCCCATCTCCTGGTTCATATTTGTGAAGGTCATAACCAATACCACTTCTTGTACGAAAATTATTGAGAATTTCAATATCAGCTTTCTCTGTCACTTTTATATTCGATCTATCTCCCAGAATCTTAGATAACTTAAGATTTGAATATTCAATGGCAAATGATTCATCAGGACAATCCATATTATTATCGATACAGCTTTGTAAAGATTTTTTTAAGTCTTTGAAATTACATATTTGAGGGGTTTGAACTAAATTAAATTTAGATTTGTCTAAAGTTCTGTTCTCTTCCCTAATTGAATCATAAACAGGAGTATACAGATATGAACAACTCGACTTTGAATGAACAATATCTTCAAAAAGTCTTGCAATATCATCTTCAGAAACATTTGGTCGTGCTGCGTCATGCGTAACAACAAATTCATAATTATCTTCAATCGACTTAAGAGCATTAAAAATTGATTCTTGTCGAGTCAATCCTCCAATAATATATTCAATTTTTTCGCAATTATAAAAGTTCTGATTTTTTATAAGCTGATCTCCATCAGAAATTACGATTACTATCTTAGAAATATATTTTGAGTCTATAAAAGGCTTTACAGCATTTTCAATTATAGATCTTCCATTAATTTTGACATACTGCTTGGGCAGATCACCATCAAATCTTTTTCCAATTCCTGCAGCCGCAATTATTGCCAATAAACTATTTTCTTTCATCATCTTTTTTTTCTTCTTCGAAAGATATAAATTCTTCCTCAGGATAAGTTAAGTTGAGCTTCTCTCTAGCAAAATTCTCCACATGGTCATTTGAATTTTGAGCATTCTTAATCTCAAATTCAAGAATTTCATTTTCTTTTTTAATGGCTTCATTTTTTAATTTTTGTGCAGTATTTTCTATTACAAGAGAATTTCTATTGGCGTAGTTATTCTCGCCAAAAAAAATGCTATTTAATAGCAAAATAATTATTAAAACCAACAATAAATAGAATAAAAGATTTAGTTTATTCATTTAACAAAATATCGTTGCTTTTATTTTCAATCCAAAGCAATCTATTATATTTTGCAATTCTATCAGACCTGCAAGGTGCTCCAGTCTTAATTTGTGATGCTCCTAATCCAACTGCTAAATCTGAAATAGTTGTATCCTCAGTTTCTCCAGATCTGTGAGATATAATACATTTATAGCCATTATCTCTTGCACAATCAATTGTCTCAATTGTTTCCGATATAGTCCCAACCTGGTTAAATTTAATCAAAATTGAATTAGCAAGTTTGTGATTGATACCTTTTAAAAAAATTTTTTTATTAGTAACAAATAAATCATCGCCGACAAGCTGACATTTTTTTCCCAATTTATCAGTAACTAGCTTCCAACCCTCCACATCATTTTCATCCATTGCGTCCTCAATAGATGAAATTGGGTATCGTGTAATTAGGTTATCAAGATAATTTGTAAATTCTGCAGATGTATATTTTTTATTTTCACCTTTTAAAAAATAATTATTACCATCAAAAAACTCACTTGCAGCACAATCAAGAGCAATATTCACATCTTCTCCTGGATTAAGTTTTGATGCTTTAATTGATTCAATTATTAATTCTATTGCTTCTTCATTTGAATTTAGATTTGGTGCAAATCCGCCCTCATCACCTACTGCTGTGGAATAATTTTTAGATAATAAAATTTCTTTTAAATTATGATAAATCTCCATTGACCATTTCATTATCTGAGTAAAATCCTTAGCACCACTTGGTACGATCATGAATTCTTGAATATCAACATTATTATCAGCATGCTCTCCTCCGTTCAAAATATTAAACATTGGCATTGGTATTGAGTATTTATTTGCTTTGCCTGTTATATCTTTGTAGATGCTCGAAAAATGCTCATATAGGTTAACTTTTTTATTTTTAGCTGCAACATGAGAGCTTGCTAGGGATATAGCTAATATAGCATTTGCTCCCATAGATGATTTATCGTCTGTACCGTCATAATCAATTAATATTCTGTCAATATCAATTTGATTTTCTGATTCTTTTCCAATTAATAAAGGACCTAATTTATTATTAATATTTGAAATAGCGTTAAGAACACCTTTTCCATGATAATTTGAATCACTGTCTCTGAGCTCTATTGCCTCCTTCGAACCGGTCGATGCTCCACTTGGAACCATTGCCGATGCACATATCCCGTTATCAAGTTTTATTTCGCAAGCAATTGTAGGAATGCCTCTAGAATCAAAAACTTGAATAGCATTTACATTCGATATTTTTGACATTGTTATTTGATCTCTAAATTATTTTGACCTTTAACAAAATTATCCAAATCTTTTATTTGATTTAAAAATTTATCTAGATAAGAGAGAGGTAATGCACAAGGTCCGTCACATTTAGCCTCATCAGGATTTGGATGTGCTTCCAGAAAAAGTCCAGCTATTGATTGCGACATACCGGCTTTTGCAAGACTTAAAACATATTCTCTTCTACCACCAGTTGAACTTCCTAAGCCTCCTGGTAATTGAAGTGAATGTGTTACATCAAAAATTACAGGTTTTGATAATTTTTTTAAAATTTGAAAATTTAAAGTATCAACAACCAAATTGTTGTATCCATATGAGTTACCTCTTTCACACAAAGTAATATTTTTATTTCCAGCTGCTTCACATTTTTCAACGACGTTTGACATCTCTTGAGCAGATAAAAATTGAGGTTTCTTAAATTGAATTATGGAAGAAGTTTTTGCAGCTGCACTAACTAGATCGGTTTGTCTTGCAAGGAAAGCAGGTATTTGAATAACCTCACAAATTTCACTTACTGATTTTGCTTGATTAGGCTCATGAATGTCAGTGATTACAGGAATATCATAAGTTTTTGAAATTTCCTCTAATATTTTTAGGCCTTCGTCCAAACCTGGCCCCCTGAATGAATTAATAGAGCTCCTGTTAGCTTTGTCAAAAGAGCCTTTAAAAATATAATTAATATCATTTTTATCAGTTACATTCTTGAATTTTTCAGCCACTTCCATTGCCAAATCTCTTGATTCAAGAACATTCATACCGCCCATGAGGGTCATTTTTTCGTTATTATCAATTTTAAAGTCTCTTAACTTCATTTTTACTTTCTTAATGTACTTTTAATATAACTGTTGAAAATAGGATGTCCATCTCTTGGATTGGAGGTAAATTCAGGATGAAATTGACAAGCTAAAAACCATTTATGTTTAGGAATCTCAATCATTTCTACTAGCTTACCATCAATGGATGTCCCTACAACATCTAATCCTTTTTTGATCATATCGTCTTTATATTTTGGATTTACCTCATAACGATGTCTATGTCTTTCAATGATTTCTAAATTTTTATACATTCTTAATGAATTAGATCCCTTTTTGAGTTTGCATAACTGGCCACCTAAGCGCATTGTTCCACCCAAGTCTGAATTTTTATCTCTTTTTTCTTTTTTGCCAGAAATATCATTCCATTCTGTAATAAGGCCAATAACAGGATGCTTTGTATTTTGATCAAACTCAGTACTATTTGCACCTTTAAGTTTAAGAACATTTCTTGCATATTCTATAATCGCTACTTGCATGCCAAGGCAAATTCCTAAATATGGAATGTTATTTTCTCTTGCATATTTGCAAGCTAAGATCATTCCCTCAATGCCTCTTTCACCAAATCCACCAGGAACTAAAACTGCATCTGCATTCTTAAGAGTTTTTTTGATGTTTTTTGAAGAGATGTTTTCGGCTTCAACAAAATTAATATTCACTTTTGCTTTATTTTTTATTCCGGCATGTTCAAGAGCTTCATTAATTGATTTATAAGAATCTTTTAACTCGGTATATTTTCCAACAAATGATACATTTACTTCCTTCTCAGGCATTAATTTGGCTTTAACAACTCTTTTCCAATCATTTAGATTTGGTTGTTTAGCCTTAATTTTTAGTTTTTCAATGATGGTTTTATCAACTTTTTGTTTATTTAGTAAAATTGGTACTGAATATACTGTGTCAACATCATGCATTGATATAACGCTTTCATTGGGTACAGAACAAAAAAGTGCGATCTTCTTTTTTTCATCTTTTGGTAGCTCCTGTTCAGATCTACAAACTAATACGTCAGGGCTAATTCCTAATGATCTAAGTTCTTTAACAGAGTGTTGTGTAGGTTTTGTTTTAAGTTCTCCTGAAGCATTAATAAAAGGTACTAAAGTAAGATGCACAAAAGCCCAAGAAGAATTTGGAAGTTCTAAGGCCATTTGCCTTATTGCCTCTACAAAAGGTTGGCTTTCAATATCTCCAACAGTTCCACCAATTTCAACAATGGCAACGTCTTTATTCTGGCCACCCTCTTTTATTCTTTTTTTTATTTCATTTGTGATATGAGGAATTACTTGAACAGTCCCTCCAAGATATTTACCTTTTCGTTCATTACGAATAACTGTTTCATATACCTTACCTGCAGTGAAATTGTTTTTCCTAGAAGCTTGGAATCTGACAAATCTTTCATAATGACCAAGATCTAAATCAGTTTCAGTTCCATCATTTGTTACAAATACCTCTCCATGTTGAAAAGGACTCATCGTTCCAGGATCAACGTTTATGTAAGGATCAACTTTTATAAGTGATACTGATAAACCTCTTGCTTCAAGAAGGGCGCCAATTGATGCTGCCGCGATACCCTTTCCGAGTGATGAAACCACTCCTCCGGTAATAAAAATGTACTTAGTTGTGGCCATCATTAAAATTAATCATGATGGGATGTTAGAATAACAGATTAATCTAATATTTTATACACTTTTTTTACTCGTGATTTTACACTTGTCATCAAATAATAAGAAATTAGATCATTTGAAGTAGCAATGTTTGTGATTGGTAGTTCAGGTGAAAAAAATTCGCACCAATCGCCAGGAGAACATTTTTCAATGTTGCTTACATCAATGGTAGTCAGGTCCATACTAACTCTGCCAAAAACATAAGCCATTTGATCATTAATCATTACGGGGGTATCATCTTTTATAGTTACAGGTAGTCCATCTGCATACCCAAGGTAGACAGATGCAATTTTCATATCTTTTGTTGCAACAGCTCTTCCGTCATAGCCAACTTTATCTCCTTTACTGATATTTCTTATATTCACAATTGGAGATCTTAATGTCATGGCAGTTTTTAGCTCATGATTTCCAATATATCCTCCATAAATTCCAATGCCACACCTTACCCAATCATATGTTTTATTTGGATAGTTCATAATACATCCAGTATTCGCAATACTTCTTTCAATTGAATTATTCAATTTAGAGGAGATGTCTTCAAAAATTTTAAATTGATTCTCATTAGATGGATTTGATACATCATTGGACGCTGCTAAATGAGTCATTAAAGTAAACTTTTTATCAAATAAATACTCTTCATAAATTCTCAAAAATGTATCTATATCAAAGCCAAGTCTATTCATGCCTGTATTTAGCTTTAACCACAACCCTTCATAGTAATTGCCTTCTTTAATAATTTGAAATTGATCTGGATTATGAACAACTAAATCAAATTTATTTTTTATAGAAATATCAAGATCCTCTTTCGAATAAACTCCTTGCATTAGAAGTATTTTTTTATTTGAGAGCTCCCTTATTTTCAGTGCCTCATCAATTCTAACAACTCCAAATCCATCTGAAAGATCTTCAATATCTTTAACAATATGCTCAATATGATGGCCATAAGCATCAGATTTAATTACAGCCATAAACTTAGAAGAATTACTAAGTTTATTTTTTAAAAATAAAATATTGTTTCTAAAAATTTTAGGATCGATTATTAATTCAGAATTTATTGAGGTCATTCAAATGATTCGTAAAAACTATCGCTGGAAAAGTTTTCAAATCTAGTAAATTCTTTTAAGAAAGTTAGATTAACAGTACCGATTGGTCCATTTCTTTGTTTGCCAATGATTATTTCTGCTTTATTACCCTGATCTGAATCTTCATTGTAAACTTCGTCCCTATATATAAATAAGATTACATCTGCATCTTGTTCAATGGCACCTGAATCCCTGAGATCAGCCATTATGGGCCTTTTATTTGGTCTTTGCTCTACAGCCCTGTTTAATTGAGATAACGCAATAACTGGGACATTTAGCTCTTTTGCAAGAGATTTTAATGATCTTGAAATTTCTGATATTTGGTTAACTCTATTTTCAATTGATAATGGAAGTTGCATTAATTGAAGATAATCTACAACTATTAAAGACAGGCCATCTTTTTCTGTTCTTGCAAGCCTTCTAGCCTTTGCCCTAAGTTCCATTGGAGATAATATTGAGCTATCGTCTATCCATAGTGGCATGTTTTTTAACTTTTCACTTTGTTGTAAAAGTATTCTTAATTCGTCATCTTTCAGCATACCAGATCTTACATTTTGCTGATTTAATTTAGTCATTCCAGAAAGTAATCGTGTTGTCAGGGATTCACCTGGCATCTCTAAACTAAATATAAGAACAGCTCCATTTGAATCATTATCTAACAAGACATTTTCTGCAATATTCATTGCAAGTGATGTTTTGCCCATGCTCGGTCTTCCAGCAACAACCACAAGATCACCTTTCTGTAATCCTTGAAGTTTATTATCTAGGTCTTTAAAGCCAGTTGATGACCCTATTAAACCGCCAGATTTGTTTGATAATTCATGAAGTCTATCAATTGTAGATGGAATTAATTCTTTCATTGATTGAAGATTTTGATCATTTAGATTTGTTTCATCATTCAAAGCAAAAATCATACTTTCTGCTTTATCCAACAATGATGCCCCGTCTTGACCTTGAGGATTAGATATAAGTTCACTTATATCAGAATTTGCCTTCATTAATTTTCTAGTAATTGATCTTTGCCTAATTATTTCTGCATATGCTTCTAAATTTGCAGCAGAGGGTGTCGATGTAGCTAATTCGATTAAATAATCTTTTCCACCAACCTTATTAAGTGAGTTTTTATTATCTAATTTTTCAGATACGGTTAATGGATCGAGAGGTTTATTCTCTTCAACAAGTTCTGACATTGACTGAAATATGATTTGATGATCTTTGCCATCAAAATCATTTTCTTTTATTACTTGTATGACAGTATCAAATCTATGAGTTTCCAACATCAAGCCGCCTAAAACAGCTCTTTCAGCTTCTCTTGCTTGTTCGTTTTGGTTGATATGTATATCTGACATTGGAATATGATTTTTACATCATATTTCAAAATATACAACTACTCTGGAGATACTTTTACTAAAACTTGTATTGAGACCTCTGGATGAACGCTAATCATTATATTGTGTTCGCCTATTTCTTTTATAGGTCCATCAGGAAGCTGGACTTCGCTTTTATCAATTTCAATATCTTTTAATGTAAATGCCTCAGAGATCTCTCGAGTACCAACAGATCCATATAAAGCACCTTCTTCAGTTACGGGTACCAATATTTCACACTCAGAACCTTCAATATCTTTTGCTCTTGATTGAGCTTTTGTAAAAATATCTGCTGACATTGCAGCTAACTCATCTTTCTTTGCTTCAACTTCAGCAATATTTTTTTCGCTTGCAAAAGCTGCTTTTTTTTGAGGAATTAAAAAGTTTCTTGCATAACCACTATTAACCTCGACCACATCACCAATCTCTCCTAACCGCTGTATTTTGTCTAATAATATAATTTTCATAATTATTTATGCATGTCAGTATATGGAATCAAAGCTAAAAACCTAGCAATTTTAATATATCTAGTAAGTTTTCTTTGATTAGATGCAGATACACCTGTTACTCTAGCTGGAATAATTTTACCAGTCTCGGTTATGAATTGTTTCAGAAGACTTACATTTTTATAGTCAAACTTTTTTGGTAATTCATATTTACTCATCTTTGCTGTCCTCTTCAATTGAATCAGATGAAACATACTCAATAGATTCTTCCTCTGAAACTATTTTTTCCTCATTTTTCTTTTCGACATCTGCAGGTTTTTTTTTAACTTCATTTTTAACATTACTCTCTTCATCTTCAGATTCAGATTTTTTATTTCTTGAATCAACCAACAGCTGTGAATCTTCTCCGTCATGTTCCTTAACTGAAATAAAGAGGTGCCTAATAATAGATTCGTTATATTTAATTTTATTTTCAATATCAATTATGTTTTCTGCGTTTCCTTCAATGTTAAAAATTAAATAATGTCCTTTATTGTGATTATTGATAGAATATGAAAGTTGTCTTCTACCAATATCTTCCATTTTTTTAATGTTAAATGTATTAGCCTTTAGAAGTTTTTCAAAATCTTTTATAAATGAGTCTACCTTGGAAGAAAGGTTAGGATTTAAAATAATTACTGCTTCGTACTTTTTCATATTTTCCTTATGGTTATAGATTTTTACTTACTGTAAAAACCAAGGAATGTGAATTCTAAATGAATTAATTTTTATTATCAATACTCACTTTTAACTATTCTAAGAAGCTTGGAGAAAAACCCTTGATTTTGTTCTGCAAGCATTTCATGATTAATCTGTTTATAACCGTGTTCTATTAGTCCTATTGAGGTTGAGTATATTGGATTTTGTAGTATGGTCTCCATCCCTTTGAACTTAGACGGAATTCCCATTCTTACTGATGTTTGAAAAATTGATTCAGCTAATTCAACAACTCCCTCCATCTTGGAGGTACCACCAGTAAATACAATTCCAGCAGAAATTTTGTCTTCAAACCCATTTCTTGAAATTTCAGCTTTTATTAAATCAAATAGTTCAGAATATCGAGGCTGTATTATGTCGGCTAACGAGCTTCTAGATAGTTCCCTAGGAGGCCTTCCGCCAACACCAAGGACTTCAACAGTTTCATCATCTTTTGTAAATTCGGTGACTGCGCATCCATGTTTTTGTTTTATGTCTTCTGCTTGAGGTGTAGGCGTTCTTAAAGCTTGAGCAATATCACTTGTTACTTGATCACCTGCAATTGGAATCACCCCAGTGAATACAATTGAGCCTGTATTAAAAATTGCAATATCCGTCGTCCCTCCTCCAATATCAACCAAACATACTCCAAGATCCTTTTCATCTTCAGAAAGAATAGAATGTGAGCTTGCTAACTGCTCTAAAACAAAACCGTCTACACTTAATCCGCAATTTTTTATGCATTTTTCGATGTTTTTAATTGCGCTGCTTGCGCATGTTACAAGGTGAACTTTAGCCTCAAGCCTTACTCCAGACATTCCTAGAGGTTCAAGGCTTACTTCTTGATCATCAATCACAAAGGACTGAGGTAAAACATGAAGAACTCTCTGATCTGATGGTATTGAAACTGCTTGAGCTGACTCAATCACTCTATCAATATCGAATGCCGACACCTCATTATCCTTGATGCCAACAGCGCCTTGTGAATTAAGACTTTTGATGTGATTTCCAGCAATTCCAACATAGACCGACTTAATTTTTTCCTCAATCATCGATTGAGCTTGTTCTACTGCTTTGCTAATTGCATCGGTGGTAGCATCAATATTTACGACTACACCTTTTTTTAATCCGCTCGATGGATATGCACCCAATGCAACAATTTCAAGTTTAGCTTCGCTATTATATCTTCCTACAATACAGACAACTTTCGACGTACCTATGTCTAAACCAACTATTAAACTAGAATTTTTATTATTATTTGCCATAATTTAATGCAACTCCATCTCTATATCTAATATCTATGATACAAGGATTTTTTCCATTCTCGAACAAATAATTTGCTGTATATTCAAAATTTTTGAATTTTGTTTCTGTTAAATCGTTACCAAACCTAATTAAAGTTTTATCTGTAATAACATCCCACCCATTAACATAACTGTAATTGATTTCATTAAGATTAAAATTAATGCTTGAAATAGAATCAATTCTAGTAATAATTTCTAAAATATCTTCTTCATTTTTTACAGGTCCCTGCACGATTATCAAGTCTCTTTTTGAATTATCAAACTTAAATTTATGTAAATTAATATCATAAAAAAATTGATTGTTAAGAACAAAAATTGGCTCTCTATTTGTAATACTTACATAAACTTCCTTTTTAAAAGGTTTGTAGACTATTGAGAAATCTTTAATCCAATCTTGTCTTTTGAGAAGTTTTTCAATCTGTTTTTTTGATTTAGAATTTTTTAGATCACTTATTAATATTTTTTGTGATTCAAATTCAAATCCTGATTCAAAATTAATATTAATTTCATATTCTGCAAATAAATTTATAGGAGTTAAGATTACAATTATTAGTAATAGTTTTTTATAAAGATGCATCAATGATTTTTTGGACAACCTCATTATAAGTTAAGCCTAATAGACTTCCTGACTTTGGAACATTGCTGTGGCTTGTCATTCCAGGAACTGTATTAATTTCTATTACATAAAAATTACCTTTTTTGTCTTGAATCAAATCAATTCTTGCCCATGCTTTGCAATTAAGTGCTTCAAATGCCTCCAGAGATATTGATTTAATATCAATTAATTCACTTTTAGATAATTTTGCTTCGATATGCAAAGTATCATCTGAAATATACTTTGCATCATAATCATAAAATTCATTTTTTGTAATTATCTCAATAGGCGGAAAACATTCTTTATCAATTACAGTGACAGTTAACTCCCTTCCTTCAATATATTCTTCAAATAAAAAACCTCTTTTATTATTAGTACATTTTTTATATGCATTTTTAAGGCTTTCATCATCGCTAATTTTAAAAATATCAATACTTGATCCATCTTCATCAGGTTTTAAAAATAAATAATTAAAAGGTCTGAAACAGTCATAAGGCGACATGTTTAAACCGTTATTCGCTACCTGATAGCTAAACTCAGAGATGCCTATTGAAATAGGAGTATTTATATCATTTTCTTTTAAAATTTTTTTTGTAATTTTTTTGTTCCATGTTTTACTACAAGCTTCCGGTCCTGATCCAGAATATAAAATATTTAAATCATTTAAATCTTTTTGAAGTTTACCGGACTCGCCTTCAAAACCATGAAGAGCAATAAATATAAAGTCATAAATCTTTAATTCATTCAAATTGTTAAGATCTTTAAAATCAATTAAATCTGATTCATAACCTAAATCGCAGATTGCATTATGCACACCCATGCCACTTTGTATGGAAACTTCTCTTTCAGAAGAGGAGCCTCCATATAGAACTGCAATTGTATTTATGCTTCCCATTGATTTTTAATTATTTGACAGATATTCGAAACACTACCAGCACCTTGGGTAACTAAAATATCAAAATCATCCTTTTTCTTTTTAATCAAATCTATTACATCATCATGTTTTTTTAAATAAGTTACATCTTTATGACCATTTTGTTTTAAAGTTTCTAAAATTCTCCTTGAGTTTATGCCTTCAATTGGCTTCTCGCTTGCAGAGTAAATATCTAACATTATTAATGAATCAGTTTGCTTTAATACCTTTATAAAATCATCAAAGAGTTGTGCTGTCCTTGAAAACCTATGAGGTTGAAAAATCATACATACTTTTTTATTTTTATATTCTTCTTTATACGCTTTTATATTTGATTCAATTTCTAACGGATGATGACCATAATCATCAATTAAGGTTAATGATTTATCATCAATTTTAATATCATGCTTCTCATATCTTCTTCCAACTCCTGTAAATTCTTTAATGCCATTCCTTATTGAGCTAATTGAA
This sequence comes from SAR86 cluster bacterium, assembly GCA_004212975.1. Lineage (GTDB taxonomy): Bacteria > Pseudomonadota > Gammaproteobacteria > Magnimaribacterales > D2472 > SAR86A. The sequence continues at coordinate 32,352 of SHBF01000002.1, read as the reverse complement.
ATACCTTCCTCTAACGCAACAGCGATTGCAGCTGTTGCATTAAAAACATTGTGCTTACCAGGAAGATTAATTTTAAATTTATGAACCTTTCTTGTTTTTTTATCAAAAATTTGAAAATCTTGCTTACCGTTTTTACAAATGATTTTGATAATTTTATAATCACAATGTTTTGACTCTCCAAACGTAACTTGTGATCTAGATATTCTTTTTGAGATTTTTTTTATGTTCTTGTCATCGCCATTGATTATCAGATATCCATAAAAAGGTACGTTTTCTGAGAATAAAACAAATGAATCTAAAAGATTTTCAAAAATGTTATTAAAATGAGCCAGATGATCATCATCTATATTTGTTAAAACAGCGACATCAGGTTGAAGGTGAACAAATGATCCATCACTCTCGTCTGCTTCTGCGACAATATATTTTCCTTCACCTAAATCTGAATTCTCATCTGTACTTAAAACTTTTCCTCCAACAACATATGTTGGGCTTAAATTTGCAACACTTAGTATTTTTGCAATCATGCTTGTTGTTGTGGTTTTGCCGTGACTGCCAGCAACAGCAATACTTTCATATCCAATCATTATACTTCCAAGCATTTCGGCCCTTGGTATTGATGTAATAGAATCTTTTTTTGCTTGCACTAATTCAGGATTTCTGGAACTAATTGCAGATGATATAACTAGCAAATCTGCGCCCTTAATATTTTTAGATGAATGACCAATAAATACCTTTGCGCCATCTTTTTCTAATTTTCTTAATTCACGAGAGTCTGATATGTCAGAACCTGATATTTTGTATCCCTTTTTCAGCAATACTTTAGCAATGCCTATCATTCCTACTCCACCAATTCCTATAAAATGGATATGTTTTACTTTTTTAAAAAATTTCATTTATTGAGATATTCTTCAATGTGTTTCACTATGTCATTTGCTGCGTTTACATGATTTGTAAGTTCATTTTTTTTCCAATTAATATATTTTCTATCTTTAATAATTTCACTTATTTTATCAGTGAGATTATTTATATCTTCATCTTCTTCATGCAAAATACCCATACCCATATCCTCAATTTTTTTTGCATTTTCGTATTGATGATTATCAATAGAATTTGGTAGAGGAATCATTAAGGCACCTTTCTTCATTGAAGTGATTTCAGATAAACTAAGTGCTCCTGCTCTTGAGACAACAAAATCTGACCATTTTATCTGTTCTTCAGGATTATTGAAAAATTCCAAAACCTCTGCTTCAATATCTCTCGATTCATATTCACTTTTTACTTTTTCAAGATTATCTAAACCACATTGATGTTTTATTAATAAACCTTCGGATAATGGCTCCAATGCATGAGGCATGTTTAAGTTGATATATTTAGATCCTTGACTTCCACCAGTAATATAAATTTTAATCTTGTCTTCTAATTCTTCGGTTATATCTTTACTATAATGCCTAAACGTGTCTCTAATTGGATTTCCTGAAAATATAGAATTATTTATATTTGAAATCTTAAATCCTAGAAAATTTATCACAGCAAATTTTGAAAGTAACTTATTAGCTGAACCCATTACAGAGTTTTGCTCATGAGTAAAAACTGGAATTCCTTTTATAAAGCATGCTATGCCTGCTGGTACGCTAATAAAACCGCCAAAGCCAATCATGGCATCTATCCTTTCTTCTTTAATTACCTTAATTAGATAGAATATATTGGTAACGATCTGAAATAATACCTTAATTTTTATGAAAACATTTTTTCCTCTAAAGCCATCTATTTTAAGTTTATATTGCTTAGAATTTAGGTCCTCATATGCATTTATTTCAATTTTGTTTCCAGTTCCAATCAAAATAATTTGATGATCATTATTAATAAGTTTTTTGCTGACTGTTGCAGCAGGAAATACGTGACCTCCAGTCTTAGCAGCAACGATTAAGAATTTCATTTAAAGAACTTTATTTTCATTATTTATTCTCAGGACAATCCCCATTAAAGATAACATTATAATGATACTTGTTCCTCCGTAGCTGATAAAAGGCAATGTAAGGCCCTTAGTAGGTAAAAGACCAATATTTACTGCTATATTAAACAAAGCTTGGATTGATATTAAAAGAAATACTCCAAACACTACATATCCCTGAAATAATCTATCTTTTTTGAAAGAATCAAAAGATATAAAAATCAATCCAATCAACATAGTCACATATAAAAAAATTAACAACATGCCTCCTAGTATTCCAAGTTCCTCAACTAAAATTGCAAATATAAAATCTGTATGAGCTTCAGGTAAAAAAAAGCTTTTTTGAAAACTATTTCCTAAGCCTAGACCAAGCCATCCACCTTGACCAATGCTTATTAAAGAATTGGACAATTGCCACCCTGCGTTTTGCACAACATCTAATGCAAAAGGATCTGTGAATGCTAAAACCCTAGCTAATCTCATTGGTGAAGAAGTTATAGCTAAGTAACCCAACAAAATAATTAATAAAACTAGCAAACAAATTTGATAGAAAGATATGCCTGCATAAAAAAGAATACCAACAACTAGAAAGCAAATAATGGCTGTAGAACCAAGATCAGGTTGGCCCATTACTAGTAAAGATATTATGAATAACAGAAATAATGGTTTTAAGAAACTTCTAAGCGAATTCATTTCTGACATTCTTCTAACAGAGTATCCAGAAATATATAGAATTAAACTAAATTTACAAATCTCGGAGGGTTGGATATTAATTGGTCCCATTCTTATCCATCTAATACTCCCATTCACACTTGAACCAACTTCAGGAATAAAAAGAATAATTAAAAGAATTATGCTCAACAACATAAATATCCAATCAGACCTTAAAAGAAAATCTGATGGCAATATTAAGAAAAATGTCATTGAAAGTAGTCCCACTGATATAAATAATGCTTGTCTTTTAGCAAAATGGAAGGGATTAGAGGTCATATCATCAGCAATATATATGCTTGATGAAGTTACCATTACCAAACCCATAACAAGCAATAAACTCAATGGCAAAATTACCAAAATGTCACTCCTACTAATATACATTTATTTGTTAAATGCGTGAATGTTGAAGATCTCACCTCTTTCGTTAAAATCTTTGAAGTCATCACCGCTTGGATAACCAGGTGAAAAAAGTATATTACATGTACTTTTTTTAGTATGAACAAAGTCAAATAATTCTTTAATACTCTTAAATAATTTCTTTTTAGGGTGTTCAATACATTTATTTATTTGATTAGAATGCTTTCCAAAAATATAAACTTCGCTTGGATCTTTAAGATGAATTTCTTTATATTTTTCTTTTTTTGGATTTCCACACACAATTAAAATATATTCATTATTAAAGCATTTTTTTGCTTTTTTCATTGCGTATTTCAAAGAATGATAATTCGTTGACTTTGAATCATTAATAATTTTCTCAGATATATGTTCAAATCTATATGGAAGATTTTTTAATTTTATTTTTTTAGCTTCTTTGCCAGTAATCCATTTAAAAAGATTATACGGATCTATCTCAAAAGAAATGCTTTCATTGGCTGAGAGAATTTTTTCTTTTGCTAGTTTATAAGATTTAAAATCGCCATGATAATCAAGATGATCTTCTTCAATATTAAGCAAAATGCCAAAATCAAGCCGATTTTGATTCATCTTATCTAATTGAAAACTTGATAATTCAATAATTGAGAACTCTTTTCCATTATTGATAAAGTCCAACATTGGATTTCCAATATTGCCTACTAAATTTGAGGGTTTATATTTATTTAATAATTGATGTAAATGAAATGCTGTAGTGCTTTTCCTGTTAGTTCCGGTAATGCCAATTTTTACAGATTTGTCTTCATTAAAAAAAATGTCTACATCTGTAAATGTATTAATATTTTGGCTCTTAATATTCTCAAAAATGTCTTTTGGTACTCCAGGACTGCACAAAATTTGATCAAAGTCTTCAAGGTTATAATTTTGATTATGTTCAGCAATATTTGAATCAAAAATATCAAAATTAATTTTTTTATCTTCTAAGTATCTTTCAAAAGATTTACCTGTATCCCCATAACCATATATTAGAGATCTCACTTAACCTTACCTTAACTTTAATGTTGATAATGCAATTAGAATTAAAACAAGTGTGATTATCCAAAATCTCACAATAATCTTAGGCTCAGCCCAGCCCTTAAGTTCAAAATGATGATGAATTGGTGCCATTAAAAAAACTCTCTTACCTCTTGTTTTAAAAGAAATTACTTGAATTGCTACACTTAGTGTCTCCATTACGAATACTCCAGCCATAATTGCAAAAACTAATTCGTGTCTTAAAATAATTGCGATTATTCCTAATATAGCTCCGAGACTTAGTGACCCAATATCCCCCATGAATACTTGAGCTGGATATGTGTTATACCATAGAAAACCAATACCTGATCCAATTAGTGCCCCACAGAACACTATTAACTCACCAGATAATGGAAGATGCGGTAGATACAAATAATCTGCTATATTTTGGTTCCCCATAGCATAAGCAATTAAGCCAAGTGCTCCTCCAATCAAGACTGAGGGAAGAATTGCAAGACCGTCCAGTCCATCAGTCAAATTGACAGCATTCGAGGAGCCAACTAATACAAACATTCCAATAAAAATAAAAACAAAGGGAGACATGGGTATTATTAAATCTTTAAAAAAAGGAACAATAAAAGACTGTTCAGGAATAATCTCAGCTGAGTAATATAGATATGTTATTGATATAAGAGCAATTATGGATTGAAAAAAAATCTTTTGTTTTGAAGATAGTCCATCGGGGCTTTTATTTTTAATTTTAAAATAATCATCAAAAAAACCAATTATTGAAAAACCTATGGTTACTCCTAATACAACCCAAATATATCTATTCCCAAGATCAGCCCATAAAAGAGTCGAAATTATTAAAGAAGATAATATAAGTAATCCTCCCATTGTGGGCGTACCCGTTTTTTTGTAGTGGGATTGTGGTCCATCTTTTCTGACAAACTGCTCAAATTGCATTGATTTGAGAGAATTAATGATTAATGGGCCCATCAAGATTGAAAGCAAAAGCGCTGTTACCGTACCGCCAATTGTTCTTACAGTTAAGTATCTCAGAACATCAAAACCAGGATCAACAGATACTAAAACTGTACCCAAATACTCAAACATCTATAAATCGCTCCATTTTCATACCTCTTGAACCTTTTATTAAGATAACATTTTTTGACGTTATATTTTTCCTTAAATAGTTTTTTAACTTAGTCTCATCATTAAAAAAAATCCCATTTTTTCCAAAGCCATCAATTGAATGTCTTGTTAGATTGCCAAATGCAATCAATTTACTAATTCCCTTAGATTTTGCATATTCCCCAACTTCTTTATGAAGTTTATTTTTATACCTACCCAACTCCAACATGTCTCCTAATAATAAGACAGTTTTTTTGTTGTAATTACTTAATAAATCAATAGATTTTTTTGTTGAATCTGGATTTGCATTATAACTATCATCAATTAAGGTAGATCCTTTTATCCATTTGTATTTTACCTGCCTTAAATTGTCCAGTTTAGATAAGCTAATTGATTTTGAAAAATCCTGTGGATTTTGACCTAGACAATAATGCACTGCACAAGCTGAAAGTATATTTTTAACATTATGCAATCCTTCCAGTGAAGATGATATTTTTATAGTTTTTTCGAGCAGTCTCGAGGTGATTAAAAATCGTAGTCCATTTTGTTTTATCTTTACATTAATAGGATAAAAATCAGAATCATCCTTCATACCAAAAGAAATTATTGTTATGTCTGATCTCATTTTTTTCCATTTATTAAGATGCTTCTTATTATCATTTGGTACAACTAAAAAGCCATTTTTCTTGATATTTTTAACTATTTCAGACTTTACTTTAAAAACACCATCAATATTCTTTAGGGACTCTAAATGTGAATTTCCAATATTTGTTATTAGTCCAACATTAGGTTGTAAGATTTTACTAAGATAATCAATGTCATTTAATTTAGAGGCACCAATTTCAAAAATTAAATTCTTTGATTTAGAAGAAGCATCCATCAAGCTCAGAGGCATACCGATTTCGTTATTAAAATTTTTTAAAGTTTTTGAGTTATTCTTTAGGGTTTTAGCAATTATATTTGTTGTTGTTGTTTTTCCATTGCTACCAGTAATCGCAATTACGTTACCACTATAATCTTTGATGATGTTATGTGATATTGTTTTGAGTGCTTTTATCGAATCATTCACCCATATAATTCTTTTATTTTTATTTTTTTTAAAACGTTTATTGTCAGCAATAATAATATTTGAACCTTTTGAGAGTGCCTCATCAACAAAATCATTTCCATCAAAATTTTCACCTTTTATAGCTATAAATAATGAATTTTTTTTTAATGATCTTGTGTCAGTTGAAATTGATTTTATTAATGCATTAAATTTTATTTTCTTATTAAGAAATTTTGCTAAATCTGAGGTATTAGTTATAAATTTCATCAACTACCTCATGATCACTAAAATGATAAATTTTTCCATCAATTTCTTGAGTTTGTTCATGTCCCTTACCTAGAATTAACAAACAACTATTTTTATCCAAAAATTTATTTGCATTGATTATTGCCTCTTTTCTATCTTCAATGATTGTTATACTTCTCTGATTATTCCCTTTCATGGCATCTTTTATAATATTTTCAAATTTCTCACTCCTGGAATTGTCTGATGTTAAAAAAATTTTAGATGAATTTTCTAAAGCAATTTTTAACATCTTTGCTCGTTTAGATTTGTCTCTCTCGCCTCCAAAACCAAAAACTAAAATTAAATTATCGAAATATTTTTTGATTGAACATAATAGCACTTCAAATGAGTGAGAATTATGAGCATAGTCTATGATTATATTTTTAGAAATATTATTTATAACCTCAGTCCTGCCTTTTGGTAACTTGATGAAAGATAGATCATTAACATACTTATCAGAGAATTCATCAAATCCTATTGAAGAAATTGCAAATACAAGATTGGTGATATTAAACTCTGGGAAAAGAGCGCATTTAAATTTATATTTCTTATTTTTATGTATTTCTTGCCCGCTTGGTGGGTTATTGAGAAATATTTTAAATTCGCAATTTTTAAAATTAGCTTTCGTGATTTTATAATAAATATCAGAAAAATTATTTTTACTACTTATATATGTTAAGTTTGTTTCGTTTAAAAAATCATAGTCTTTCACAAAATTATTAGATTCATCAATAACAAGTTTTATTGGCGAATTCATTTTAAAAATACTAAATTTTGAGTCTCTATAAGAAGAAATATCCATATGATAATCCAAATGATCTTCACCAATATTTAATATTGATGCAGAATTTAGCCATTGAATACCATCAAGCCTATTTTGATCAAGCGCATGAGATGATACTTCCAGACATATACTTATAGAGTCTAAACCGGAATTCAGTGAACCAAGTATTTCGTATAATTCAAATATATCTGGAGTTGTTTTATTTGAAAATTTTGTTTGAATTTTTTCATCATTATGTTTTATACCCAGAGTACCTACATATAAAGATTCATAATCCATATTACGAAGTAATTGATGACAAATGTAAGCAGTTGACGACTTGCCATTTGTGCCTGTAAATACGAAAAAATTATTACTATTAATATCAATTGAATAAAAGGAATCTAAAAATTTAATAATATTTTTTTTTAGATCTTTTGAGTAAATTATCTTTTCATTATTTTTTACAAACAAAGGATCGTCATGAATAACCAACGATGCTCCATTCTTAATGGCATCTTCAGCATACTTGCTGCCATGAACTTTAGTTCCTTGGAATCCAAAAAAAATTGAATCCTTTGTTGCCTTATTTGATGAATTAGTTACAGCTTTAATTTTAGTATTTTTAGGAATTTTTATACCTAATATTTCTTCATATTCACTCATCTTCAAAATATCCTAAGTGATTTAGAGAATTTTCTGCTATCTTTGCAAAAGCAGGTGCTGCCACACTGCCACCAGAGTATGAATTTAGACTAGGATCATCTATAGAAACAAATATTGTCAAAGAGTTTTCGTTTAAAGGCGTTATTCCTATGAATGAAGCTCTATACATATCTTCCGCATAACCTGATCCAGATCTTATTTGATGAACAGTTCCAGTCTTACCTCCTTGAGAAAATCCATTAACATTTGCAGCTTTTCCTGTACCGTCTTTTGTAACCATTTCTAAAGCTTTCAGAATATTTGATGCAGTTGATTCAGAAATAACTCTTCTCGACGAAACATCTTCGTTTTTGAGCAGCCTAAAATCTTTAAAAATACCATTATTAGCAAATACTGAATAAGCTGATGCTATCTGAAAAGGACTAATTGTTAAGCCGTAACCATACCCTAAACTTGCAAGTTCTTTGTCAACAATTTTATCCTTAATGGCCATGTAGCCAAATGCAGATGATGGAAAGTTAATTGAAATTGGTTTTGTAAAACCAAAATCATAATAATTTGATTTTAGATCATCATATCCGAGCTCTAAAGCAATTTTGGACGCTCCGATTTGACTAGAATATGTAATTATTTCTGCTGGCGTTAGCTTCTCATATTCCTTTGAATCAACAATAATCTTGTCATTGAGATACAGTCTTCTTGGAATATCTATATACTCATCGATATTCACAATTTTTTGTTCAAGAGCTTTTGACAAAACTATGGGTTTTAAGACTGATCCCAGCTCGTATGCATCCACCAAAGCCCTGTTTTTTTGTATCTTTCTTTGAGGGTGATTTGGGTTATATGATGGAAAGCTTGCCATTGCTAGTATCTCACCATCTATATTATTTAAAATTATAGCTGTTCCAGATTTTGCTTTATTGCTTTTTATGGCCTCAACTAAGAATTTGTATGCATAAAATTGTAAAGTACTATCAATAGTTAGATGTATGTCACTTCCTTGTATTGTTCTAGAAACTTCGATAGGTTTTGAAATGATTTCTTGTTTAGCATTCTTAAAGTATTTTTGCCTACCTTTTTTACCTGATAAAACCTTGTCATAACTTTTTTCAAGTCCCTCTTGTGCACCATCTTTACCATAGAATCCAATTAAAGGCGCAATTTGATCGCCTAGCGGATAATGCCTACTGTGACGAACCTCCACCTCTATATTTTTAAATCTTGAATTTCTGATTTCTATTAACGCTTCATTTGAAATGTTTTTCTTTAATAGCGTTTTCTTTTTGACAACTTCAATTCCAGGATCAATATCCAAATCAACTTTTTCTGACATATTAAGCAACTCAGATTTTGTAAATCCTTTTAAAGCATAAAGATCATAATTAATGACTGATACCGCTAATGGAAAATTGTTTCTGTCATATATAGTTCCCCTTACTGGCACAACATCTTTGTATTTTACATATCTCTTATTACCTTCATTCTGAAGGAAACTACTATCAAAAAATTGTATTGAAAGAATCTTATAAATTATTGTTATCAAGCAAATAAAAATAACAGCAGCTATTAGTATAAATCTCCAATTTAAAAAATTAAGTTTGTTATTCATATTTAATTTTTTTAGGTCTCTTTTTTGCCATTCCTAAATTTTCTTTAGCAATTTTTTCAATAATTGCTGGAGAGTTTTCTAAATGGTACTGTGTTGTTAATTTAAGATTGAGGTCTTTAAGCTTATCAAGCTCAACTTTTATATTTTCATTATTGTTATAAAGGGTACTTATTTCCCAAGATAATTTTATTTTTTCAATACTTAAAATAAATATTAAAACTAATAAAAACAGATAATGAAATATAATTTTTTTTTTAATCATATTTTTTGAAAGACCCTCATTATTGCACTTCTTGATCTTGGATTAATGTTTATTTCATCTTTAGAGGCCCTGACTTTTTTTGCAATGCATTTAAATTTCTTGTCTTTTTGATTATTTATAGGAATATCTTTGGGGAAAGATACAATGTGTGGTTTGAAAAAATTTTTGATAATATTATCTTCTAATGAGTGAAAAGCTATTGTTACTATTAAACCACCTAACTTTAAAAGTTTTTCAGCTGCTTTAAGAGATTCAGTCAATTCTTCAAGTTCATTATTTATAAAAATACGAAAAGCTTGAAAAGATTTGGTTGCTGGATGTATTTTTTTATTTTTTTCAGGATGTATATCTTTAATAATATTTGAAAGTTGAGTTGTTGTTGTAATCTTATTTTTAATCTTGCTTTTTATAATTGCATTACTAATTAATTTTGCATGTTTTTCATTACCAAATTTATAAAGAATATCTCTTATTTCTTCTTCTGAGGCATTTTCTAACCATGCGGAAAGTGGAATACCTATTTTATTATTAAAGCGCATATCAAGTGGGCCTTCTTTATTAAAACTAAACCCCCTTTCACATTGATCAAGATGAGTTGAACATGTACCAAGATCATAGAGAATTCCGTTAATGCTTTCTTCTTTAAAATATTTTTCAATATTTTTAAATGAATCATTGATGATATTGAAATTATCATTATGAAATTTGTTAGCATATTCACATGCATCAGGATCTTTATCAATTCCTGTTAATAGTCCATCTTTAGATAATTTCTTTAAAATTAACTTTGAATGTCCGCCCCTGCCAAAAGTACAGTCAATGTAATGACCGTTTACATCATTTAGTAAAAAATCAACGGATTCTTCCAGCAAAACTGGAAAATGAAGCATTTTAATCTACTTGTTTTCTCATAAAAGTCGGCACATCGAGGAAATCAATTTCCTCTGCAGACGACGTGCCAACTTTTTGACTGGTTTTATCTTTATCCAAACCAACAGGATTTAATTTCATTGATGGTTCGTTATCAATCACTAAAGATGGTGCTCTTTGGTCCACTCCTGTTGCAACAATTGTTACTTTAATTTCATCTTTATAACTTTTGTCAAAAACAAGACCATAAATAATATTTGCATCTTCACTGACAATCTCATCAATAATATCTGCTACCTCAGCCTGATCCCTAAGTGTAGGTTCTTTACCTGTGATATTCACCAAAACACCTCTGGCATTTTTAAGATTAATATCATCTAACAATTCACTTTTTACAGCCATTGTCGCTGCAGCCTCAGCTCTATTCTTGCCACTTGCTATACCAGTACCCATCATGGCAATACCTTTCTCTGACATAACAGCTTTTACATCAGCAAAGTCAACATTTACATGACCCCTTTGCATAATAATGTCTGAAATTCCTTGAACGGCTCCCTTTAAAACGTCATCAGATTTTGCAAAAGCATCTTGCATGGAGGTATCTAATCCTAATATTTCAAAAAGTTTCTCATTTGGGATAGTTACAAGACTATCTACCTCTTCAACTAATGATGCAAGTCCTTTTTCAGCAGCACCCATTCTCTTTTTTCCTTCAAATTTAAATGGTTTTGTGACTACTGCAACAGTCAATGCTCCTAATTCTTTTGCGATTGATGCAATTACAGGTGCAGCACCAGTGCCTGTGCCTCCTCCCATTCCAGCAGTAATAAACACCATATCTGCATCAGATAATAATTCTTCAATTGCTATTCTGTCACTTTCAGCAGCCCTCCTTCCAATATCTGGATCTGCTCCAGCACCTAATCCTTTGGTTAAGCCATTGCCAAGTTTTAATGTAGTTGCACTTTTTACAGATTTTAAAGCTTGAGTATCAGTATTTGCACAAATAAAATCTACTCCCTTGATATCATGATTAATCATATGAAGTATGGCATTTCCTCCACCGCCACCAACTCCAACAACTTTTATTTTTGCGTTTTCTTGTTTTGTTTCAACTACCTCAAAATTCATCATATTCCCCTTTAAAATGACATTTCTTTAATACTTTCAGGCAGAACAACATCCAAGATCTCTGTTGACAGAGATCCTCCAGTTTGTCGCATTTCCCAATTTTTAATGTTCCAAATTTCAAATTTGTTTCCCATTCCAACTAAAGCAACTTGTTTTTGTGCGTTTATTTCAGCATAATTTTGCAAATCTGAGGGAATTCTAATTAACATCCTACCCTCAATATCAATATCTGTTTGATAGGCATTACCTAATATTGTCCATTGCAAGTTTCTAACAATAGGATCTAAGCCCTGCAGTGATTGAAGTTTTGTCGAAATCCTTTGCCATTCTGAATGATAATATAGTTTCAAAGATGGATATTGAGGATCTTTTGTTATTACAATTTCGTTATGATTCTGAGTTTTAAAGTCAATTCTATACCTGGCAGGAATAGCTATTCTGCCCTTATTATCAATAGATGGCGTATTAAATCCAAACATCTACAAAATATAAAGACTTTTTACACACTTTGCAACACTTTTGCACACTTTTTCACACATTTATATAAGGCAAAAAATCTACAAAAATAGAGTTGAGTTGGTTTATAAGCCGGATTCTGTTTTAGATGATCATCTATCTCGATATTATGTTGCCATAATACTCTAGCAACCTACCCAAATCCAAAGCGAGCAACTTTATTGGATTTCTATTTGGTTTTGCTTCGGGCTGGGGTTTGCAATGCCTTAAATGTTACCACTCAAGCGGTAAGCTCTTACCTTACCTTTTCACCCTTACCAATAAATGGCGGTATATTTTCTGTTGCACTTTCCGTAAGCTCACGCCTCCCAGGTGTTACCTGGCGCCCTGCTCTTCGAAGTCCGGACTTTCCTCTAAATAAATTTAGCGATCATCCAACCAACTCAGACGCTATTATAAGCATTTTTTATTTTTCTATAAGCTTTTTATAGATATCTCTTTTATTTTTCCCTGTTAACATAGAGATTAACTTGGCCGAATCAGAGGCTGATAACTTTGATAAAAATTCCTTTTTTATTTGCATATCAATATTTAGATCTATTTTATTATTTGCTCCTTCAATTACTAAAACTAACTCTCCTTTAAGATTAATTTGATCATTTTCAATATCTTTTATGATTTCAGAAATTTTTCCTCTAAAAACATCTTCATGAATTTTCGTCATTTCTTTGCACAAAGAAATTTTTCTATTTTTACCTAAAAATTTTTGTAAATTAATGAGAGTTTTTTTAATTCTCTTTGGTGATTCAAATACAATTGATGTTTTTTCATCATTAGATAAAGCTTCAAAAAATCTATTTTGGTCACCTGCTTTTCTTGGAATAAATCCGTAAAAAGAGAATCTATCAGGTGACAGACCAGACATTACTAAAGAGCTCAAAACTGAAGAAGGACCAGGGATTAAAGTATATTTAATATTTTCCTTCAAACATATTTGTATTAACTTATATCCAGGATCAGATACAATTGGAGTTCCAGCATCTGAAACTATTGAAACAATGTTTCCATTTTTTAAATTTTCGATAATTTTTAGTGACACCCTATGTTCGTTATGCTCGTGAAAACTTTTTGATTTAACTTTAAAGTTAATGAAATTTAATAATTTTTTTATATTTCTTGTATCTTCTGCATACAAATAATCAGAGGATCTTATAACATCTATAGCCCTTAGTGATATATCATTTAAATTACCGATTGGAGTTGAAATAAAATATAACATTTTAAGATAATAAATTTATGAAATTTAGCTTAACATTAATTCTATCTTGTTTAATTATTTTTATTTCATCTTGCTCAATGTCACAGAGACGAGACTTTGTTGAACCTGATATTAATTTAAAAATTAAAACCACTAATAAAAACAAGGAAATTATTATTCAATCATTGTTAAAAGATGGTGATATATTTTCAATAAGTTTTGGTGACGAAGATTCATATGTTCTTGCGAACAATATACTCAATTCAGATTTAAAATATTTTTGTAAAAGCCTTATTGAGGAAGAAAGAGAGGTGCTAGAAAAAAATATTTTTAAAAGCAAAAAAGATGTAAACAAAAAAGTTATTGTTGTTTTTTCTGAAAATTATGAAAATATCGCATCATTTTTAAAAAATAAATATCCTGAAGAGGAATATTTTATGATTATGCCTGAAAATTTTGACACACAAATAAAAGAAATTCTTAATGTCGATTTAAGTATAGAAAATTATAATGATTTGTCTAAATTTGATACTAGTCTGAAAATATCTCATTCACCTAGAATAAGGGATGATATTGGTAGTATTTACTATATAACTGATTATGATGTTGGAAAAACAATCGTGCCTATATTTAGGAGTTATGCACTTAATATGGACACATTTTCTTCAAGTGAAATATTTCATGATGCAAATGATATAAAAAAATTAGTTGATTTCGAAAATACATATATTCCAATTACAAAAAAAATGATTGAAAATATTTCAAAAAAACAAGATCCTTTAATTAAAAGCGAGATTGAGAATAGTTTAATAAGAGACTTCTTAATTATCGAAAAAGTCTTTCAAAATAATTTGTTTAAAGAAAATCTATTACCTATTTCTGGAAATAAAAAGATTAAGAGAAGTGGTTGTATGGATCGTAATTTAAATTTATGGAAAGTTTCAACTGCAGATTTTACTTATTAGATTTAAGATCTCTTTCAATAGATGAAAGGCTATCTAAAAACCCAGGCCTCTCAAATACTGAATTCTGATAATCTATTAAAGGTTTTAAATGTCTATTCACAGGCAGCTTTATGCCAATTGATGATAGCCTCCAGAGTAATGGCGCAAAGCAACAATCCACTAAAGTAAACTCGTCACTCATAAAAAATTGGAACTCTTTAAATGTAGGTGCTATTGATGAAATCTCATGCAAAAGTTCTTCTCTAATTTTCATCATTTCTTTTTCAGATTTTTCACCTTGAATAAGTGAATCTATAAGCGGGCACCATTCTCTATCTATTCTAAGCATTAATGTTCTGCAATTTGCTCTTGCCACTGGATAAACTGGCAGAAGAGGAGGATGAGGAAATCTTTCATCTAAGTACTCCATCATTACAGATGGATCATGGATCGCCAAATCTCTATCAACTAGAATTGGTAATTTATGATAAGGACTAATTGAAAGAATTTCATCAGATGTTTCTTCTGGTTTATTTTCATTGATCTCAGCTGAAATATCTTTCTCAGCAAGGACAATTCTAACTCTTTGGCTATAGTGATCATCTCTGTCAGAATATAAAATCATTTTCCCTTCATATATTAATTATTTATTATAGTCTTTATGATACTCTCTATATAGCAGTGAAGATAATGCTGTAAAAATTAAGAAATAAAAAACAACATACCAGCCGATTCTTTCTCTAGTCGCTTTACTTGGCTCACCTACATAAACTAAAAAGTTTGTTAGGTCATATATTAATGTATCAAATTCTTCATTCGTTAATATGCCTGTACCATCCTGAACCTCAAGAAATCCACACTTTTCTTTAAAGACTGTATTTCCAAAATCATCCCTTTTTTCTCCACCATTTCTAGCAAGCACAGGAACATCTTTGCAAACTAGTCTCTGATTTCCTTGAAGTGACATCAAAACATTCGGCATTGCGGTTCCTGGATAAACTAAATTATTTACACCATATTGTTTTGATGAATCTTCATAATATGCTCTCAAGTATGAATATATCCAATCATCTCCTTTATATCTGGAAACCAAAGTAAGATCTGGGGGTTCAACCCCGAACCAATCTGCAGAATCTTCTGGCATAGCGCCAACCATCAAATCACCGGGCTTTATGGATTTATCAAAAACAAGATTTTCAAAAAAGATATCTTCTGGTATTTGCAAGTCTTTAGCTACTCTTCCCCATCTTGAAAATTTAAGTGAATGGCATCCATAGCAATAATTGATATAAGTAGAAGCCCCTCTTTGAAGAGACTCGATATCATTAAGTGAATATTGAAATTTGTCACACTCTCCATAGTCCTTACAAGGACCGCCCTCAGCTGCATACATTTCATTAAAATAAAATAATAAAATAAATAAAACTACGCCTTTTAAAATAATTTGAAAGCGGTTAGCCATAGAAATCATAATCTTTCAGGGACTTCCTTAGTGATTTCATACTTTGTATAAATTGGCATTAACAAGAAATATGCAAAATAAATTATTGTACAAATGACGCTCATTGTTTTTCTTACTTCTGTCACTCCAACAGTTCCTAAATATCCAAGTGTTAAAAAGCTAACTCCGAACATAGTTATAGCAATCTTGCTATAAATTCCTTTATATCTAATTGACGCAACCTTGCTTCTATCTAGCCATGGAACTATAAAGAAAATTGCCACTGCAGAAGCCATAACAATCAAACCACCAAGTGGGTCTGGAATTGCTCTCAGCATTGTATAAAAAGGAGCGTAATACCATACAGGTGCAATATGATCTGGAGTTACTAATGGATTTGCTTCTTGAAAATTTGCCATTTCAATGAAATAACCGCCTCCTTCAGGAAAAAAGAACATAATTATTGAAAATACTGTCATGAAAACACCAATTGCTACTAAAGCATTCAATACCTTGTATGGAAAAAATGGCACGCTATCAAGGGGGACACCATCTTCATCAAGATGTTCTTCAATATCAACTCCTTCTGGGTTACCGGCGCCAACCTCATGAAGAGCAACTAAATGAAGAAAAACTAGTGCAATCAAAACTAAAGGAAGTGCGACAACATGTAAAGCAAAAAATCTTGAAACTGTAATGCCAGATATGTAATAGTCTCCTCTTACCCATAATTCAAGTGATTCTCCAATATATGGAATTGCTCCGAATAGTGAGATAATAACTTGAGCTCCCCAATATGACATCTGACCATATGGAAGAACATAACCAAGAAAGCCTTCAGCCATCATAGCAAGATAAATTGTGCACCCAAAAATCCAAACTAACTCTTTAGGTTTTTGATATGATCCATATAAAAGCCCTCTAAACATATGAAGATATACTACTGCAAAAAATAATGATGCACCTGTTGTGTGCATGTATCTAATAACCCATCCGTAGTCAACGTCTCTCATAATATATTCAATAGAAGAAAAGGCTTGTTCCTCAGTATTAGAGTAAGGCATTATCAACCATATTCCAGTAACAACTTGAATAATAAGAGTAACCGCAGCAAGTGCGCCAAATAAATACCAAAAGTTTACCTTTGAAGGAACAGGATGTTTTGAAAGGTGCCTCTCAAAAGTGTTAACTATCGGAAGTCTTGTATTTATCCAAGTAAATAATTTTCCAGCTATTTCAGTCATTTATAACTCCTTATCCTCTCCAATTGTTAATATACTTCCATCGAACATATGGGGTGGTACTATAAGATTTGTTGGTGCAGGAACTCCTTTAAAAACCCTTCCAACAATATCAAACATTGAACCATGGCAAGGACAAAAAAATCCACCATTCCATGTAGCGTCCCAAGGCTTAGGTTCAATTTTAGGAAAATATTTTGGTGCGCAACCCAAATGAGTACATACACCTGAAAATACTGAATACTCTGGACTTTTTGATCTAGATGGATTTAGACCTCTGTAAGGTTCTTCAATCTGATCGCTATTTGGATCTGCTAATTTTGGTAAAGCCAAATCTAAGCTGGCAATACTTTCTTCAGTATGTCTAACAATAAAAACAGGTTGTTTTCTCCATGAAACTTGTATTTGTTGTCCGTATTGCATCTTAGAAACATCCAATTTAACTGCCGCACCTGCAGCTTTTGCCTTTGCACTTGGATTCCATGCAGCAATAAATGGAGTTGCAGCAAATGGTAAACCTGACAAACTAACTGCACTTGTTAGGCCAATTAATACTTTCCTTCTAGTTTTATCTTTATCTTGCATTAAGGGTGTGTGCTAATCAAATAACGCAGAAAATTATACCATAAATATGTAATATAAAATCTGCTTATAATTAAAAATAAGTATGGCTTTTAAGCTATATTTATCTCTTAGAAAATTGCTTACTTTTTCTAGCTTTTACTAGTCCAGGCTTCTTCCTTTCAACTCTTCTTGGATCTCTTGTAAGCAAACCTGCTTTTTTAAGTTGTGGTCTTAATTCTTCATCAAAAGATGTAAGAGCTCTTGAGATTCCATGTCTAATTGCGCCAGCTTGTCCAAAACTTCCTCCGCCCTTAACTTTGATATTGATATCTAGTTTTTCAGATAAATCAAGAAGTTCAAGTGGTTGCATAACCAACATCTGAGCAACTTTTCTACCGAAATACTCATCAAGCTTTCTATCATTAACAGATATATCACCTTTTCCTTTTTTCAAATACACTCTTGCTGAGGAAGTTTTTCTTCTTCCGGTTGCATAGAAAATTTCAGTACTCATTAGCTAGGATTCCACTCAGCTGGTTGTTGAGACTCGTGATCATGATTTGGACCTTGAAAAACTTTAAGTTTTTTAATTATCGATTTTCCAAGTTTATTTTTAGGAAGCATTCCTTTCACAGCTTCTTCAATGACTCTTTCAGGGTTCTTTTCAATTAGTTCCTTGAAAGTTTGTGATTTCAAACCTCCAGGATACAAAGAGTGGCGATAATATATTTTATTATTATATTTAGATCCAGTAACTTTAATTTTCTCAGCATTAATAACAATCACATAGTCACCGCCGTCAGTATGAGGAGTGAATGACGGTTTATCTTTACCTCTAATTTTGTCAGCAATTTTAGTAGCAACTCGACCTAATACCCTATCTGTTGCATCTACAACAAACCAATTTCTTTGGACTTCTTCCTTTTTTAAAGAGTATGTTTTCATAATCATTTATTTGAGTAGCGAATATTAATGTTTAGAGCTAAATATAGCAATATTTATGTAAATTTTAATTAAACTAATTATTAGTTAAATATTCTTGTGTTCTCATTTCGGACAGTCTGCTTTTACATCTAACCCATAAGTTTTCAATCTTTGAGCCTGTATATATATTTTCAATATCAATATCATTAAAGAAAAATTTAATTTTTGTTCTATTTGTGTATGTTATATCTATAAATGATATAAATCTTCTTATAACATCAATCGAATCATCATTATTTTTTTTAAAATTACTTATAAATACCCAATCGAATTTATTTGAAATGTAAGTGTAATCCTTGGATCCTGTAGCTTTCCTAAAAAAATCATTAAATTCAATCCAAAGAATATTATTAGAAACAAGTTTACAAGTAAATTTTCTATCATTAATTGATATTTGATCTGATTTTTGTTGATCTAAACCAAAGTTATCAATTATGAAGTTAGATATTTCCACATCTGAAATAATTTTATTACTATCATGCTCATCAAATTTGATTATATTTCTTGTTCTATAATCTATGTCTCCGTCAAGCTTATGAATATTTACATTTTCTAAAAATATCTTTAAAGAGGCTAAAAATTTTTGTCTTTGAAGTCCATCAAGATACAAATCATTAGGATGAGCATTTGAAGTCAATATTATTTTTGTTCCATGCCCTGAAATAAGTTTCAACAGGTCTCCTATTATCATTGCATCGGCAACATCTTCAACCTGAAATTCATCTATAAATATAATGCTGGTATCTGTGGTTAAAGTTTTAGATATTTTTGAGAGTGGATTTTTTACTCCAGAATTTTTATTTAGTTGATCATGTATATAGCTCATCAAATCTATGTAATGAAAGCTTTTTATATCATCTCTTTTCAACTCTTTAAGATATGTTTTTGTTATGAGAGTCTTTCCTCTACCAACATCACCCCAAATATATGTTCCCAGTAAGTTATCTTTAGTGAATACTTTTTTAAATGAAAATTTCTTTGAAATGTTCATCTTACATAGCTTTTCAATTAGATTTATTTGAGACAAATCTGGATTAGCTCCTTGGTTTTTAAGAGTATCGATGATATTTTTAACGATAGACATTATGAAATCTTTTCAAATTAATTTTCTAAATTATCTTTTAGTAATTATTATTACATTTGCAGGCACATGGTACTTTATATCTAATGATAAAAACAAATTGGTTTTAGCAACAGAAAAATCAATATCCTCAGTGGTTACAGTTATATCGAATCAAAACAAGAATTTTTCTAACAATACAAATGGCATTGGATCTGGGGTAATTTTTTCTGAAGATGGTTATATTGTTACAAACTGGCATATTATTTCGGGAGATGAAATATATATTAAGCTAGATGATGGAAATAACTATCCTGCAAGCATAATTGGTGCAGATCAAAATACAGATATAGCAGTTCTTAAAATAATACCGGATGAAAAACTAAAACCCATAAATTTTGCAGATTCTGATGAATTAAAAATAGGTGATGATGTGCTTGCGATTGGTGATCCATATGGAATTGGAATTTCAGTCTCAAAAGGAATTATTAGTGCTACCGGAAGAGATTATGGAAATCCTTATTTACAATTAATCCAAACAGATGCTGCAATAAATCCAGGAAATTCTGGCGGAGCATTAATTAATGTAAATGGTAATTTGATTGGTATCAACTCTAAAATTTTTTCAAGAACTGGAGCATATCAAGGTATCGGGTTTGCAATACCATCAAACCTGGTTGTTCAAATTGCAACTCAGCTAATTAGATTTGGTGAGCTTCAAAGTCTTTGGATAGGTAATTTTAGAGTCACAAAAATTAGGATTAATAAAGGTGGTTATGTCAGTAGTGGATTGAGAATTATTGAGATGCAGAACAAAGGTCCTTTATTTGAAAAAGGTGTAAGAATAAATGACGTAATACTCAGCATAAATGATGAAACAGCAAGTTGGAGTAATTTAACGAGTTCTTTAAAATTTGCCACACTTGGTGAAAATTTAAGCATGGAAATTTTAAATGAAGACAATGAAATAATATCTATAGATTTTTGATTCCTTTAACGCAAGATCTAACTAGGAAGTCTTAATATATTTGCACCTAAATAATTTAATTTTTCCTCGATTCTCTCATATCCACGATCTATATGATAAATTCTATCTACGACTGTCTCGCCTTTAGCACATAGCCCAGCAAGAATTAAGCTTGCAGATGCTCTTAAGTCTGTTGCCATAACTTCAGCACCATATAAAGACTTCACCCCTTTAATTATTGCATGATTACCATTAACCGAAATATCACATCCCATTCTGTTTAGTTCAAGAATATGCATAAATCTATTTTCAAAAATAGTCTCATAAATATTAGCAGTCCCACTTGAAATTGCATTTATAACAGAAAATTGAGCTTGCATATCTGTTGGAAATTCAGGAAATGGGGCTGTTGTGATATCTACTGGGTCAGGAATATCATTCGACATGCTAAATGAAATGGAATCTTCATCACAGTCAACTTTTGCTCCAGTATTTATTAATTTATCAATAACTTTCATAAGTCTGTTTGGATTGATACCTTCAATTTTTATGTCTCCTTTAGTGACTGCTGCAGCTGCTAGATAAGTTCCAGCTTCTATTCTGTCGGCAGGTATTTCAAATGAAGTTCCACTTAGTTTTTCAACGCCTTGGATAGTAATTTTATCTGATCCTGCTCCATCAATTTTTGCTCCCATCAAATTTAACATATCAGCTAAATCAGCAATCTCGGGTTCCTTTGCAACATTTAATAAAGTTGTTTTGCCCTCTGCAAGTGTAGCAGCCATCATTAAATTTTCAGTGCCTGTAACAGTAACTCCATCAAATCTAATATTTGCACCTTTTAAATTTTTTGCCGATGCTTCAATATAACCATTTTTTAAGACTATCTCAGCTCCCATTTGTCTTAGAGAATCAAGATGATAATTTACAGGCCGTGATCCAATAGCACAGCCTCCAGGAAGTGCTATTCTTGCTTTACCATATTTAGCAAGCAAAGGACCTAAAACTAATATTGAAGCTCTCATTGTTTTAACTAATTCATACCTAGCCTCAATATCTTTGAGATTATTTGATTGTATTGTGAAGTGCATATCTTCATCTAATAAGATATCAGCGCCCATTGAACCTAAAAGCTCAAACATTGTGGTTATGTCTTGAAGATATGGAAGATTTTTTAAAGTAACTTTTTCATCAGACAAAATCGTCGATGCAACCATCGGTAAGGCTGCATTTTTTGCGCCTGAACATGTTATTTTTCCAGAGAGTTGATTCCCTCCTTTGATTAACAACTTCTCCATATTAGAAAGTCTTTGTCTCTAAACTTAAAGCGTGTAATTCACCTGATTGAAATTTATCTTCCAAAAGCCTCATAACTGTTTTATGTTGATCTATAAGAGACATACCTGAAAATGTGCTAGATGTAACAACTAGTTTCAAATTACATGAATCGCCTTCAAAGCTACATCTTGCATCATCAATACTAGCAGTAATAATTTTCTTAATTGTATCTTCCATGTTATGAAATGCCTGCATCGCCTACATCAGAGACCCAATTTTTTAATGTTAGTTCAATGTCTTCATTATGAGATATAGCAAGAGCTTGAAATTGATTTCGAAAAGTTAGGCCAAGATTTACACCATTAATAATAATATTTACAATTTTCCATTCATTATCACTTTTCCTAAGCTTATACGAAATTGGATATTCACTAGTACCTGTGTTTAAGATTTGTTTAACCTCAATATTTTTTTCAAAACTTTCAAATTTTTTTGATAAAGAGTCATTTTCTGGTAATTCAGTAGAAATAGTCGAATCTCCCCATTGAGCAAGTGTTTCTGCATATGTATCTAAAAGAGAATCTTTGAATATTTCAATAAATTCGACTCTTTGCTCTTTTGTTGCAAGAAGATAGTATTTTTTTCCCATTACGCTTGCGGAAACCCTTCTAAAATCAATCATAGGCTCAAAAATTTCTTTAATTTTGTTTTCGTAAGTTTTTCTGTCAGTTTCAAATAGATTAGAATTTGATGTAAGGACTTCAACCATATCTTGCGCATTAGAATCTATAAAAATATAAGGATTATCTTCAGCATAAATATTGTTTAAATTTAAAAAGAATAAAAAAAGAAATAAATATTTTTTGAGTGAAGGCAACATTAGACTATTATAACATTAAGGGTAAAATAAATTTTCAAGCTTGATATGAAAAAATATAATTATATAGCATCAGCAAAAAGAACCTTAAAAATTGAATCAGATTCGATAAGATCAATATCTAATCAGTTAGATAATTCATTTGAAGAACTTTGCGATAAAGTAATAAATTCTGATGGTAAATTTATCATTATGGGAGTTGGCAAGTCAGGTCACATTGCTCAAAAAATTTCTGCAACTTTATCCAGTACTGGCACTCCATCCATATTTATTCATCCAACTGAAGCTGCACATGGAGACATGGGATTAATAAACAAAAAAGATATTGTTATGTTGATTTCCAATTCAGGTGAAACAGACGAGATTATAAGTATATTATCTTCCCTAAAAAGACATGCAAAAGAAATAGTTTCACTAACTAGTAATAATAAATCAGCTATAGCAAAGTTTGCTGATATAAAAATTCAAATTAAATCTAAAAAAGAAGCCTGTCCTCTTGATTTAGCGCCAACATCTTCCACTACAAATGCTTTAGCTTTTGGAGATGCTTTGGCAGTAGCTCTTCTAGAAGCAAAAGGCTTTACAAAAAAAGATTTCGCATCATCTCATCCTGCAGGAAAGCTAGGAAAAAAACTTATTACGCAAGTTCAAGATCTTATGCACAAAGGCAACAAAGTCCCAAAAGTTAATCTAAATACTATTCTAGACAAAGCATTAATTGAAATAACGAAAAAAAATCTTGGCATTACTTTGGTTACAAATAAATCAAAAATAGTTGGAATTTTTACTGACGGTGACTTAAGAAGATGTATTAATAAAAAAATAGACATTCAAAAAACAAAAATTAAAGAAGTTATGACAAAAACTTTTAAGACAATCGATTCAAATGCGCTTGCTGTAGAAGCTGCAAAAATAATGGAAGAAAATAAAATTTTTACTTTGGTTGTTCTTGAAAAAAATAAATATATTGGAGTTTTATCAATGCATGATTTAATTGAAGCAAGGATACTGTAGTTGAAAAATAAACATCTAATTATAATTCCATTTTTTTTATTTACGCTTGATCTAAGTTCAAAGAATCTCATAAATCATGTAAAAATTGAATCTGATAAAGTTGAGTTTATAAATAGTTTAAACAAAGTAAGCTTTTTCTCTAATGTAAATATAAATTCTAGTTATGTTGAAATTTCTGCTAATTCAGCAATTTATGATCAAAAAAAAGAAGTAATTTCAATATCTGGTGATCCAAGTTCAATTAAATCGAACAAAGAAAATAACCTTTTTAATGGAGAAGCAGAAACGATACTTTTTTTTAGTGATGAAAAAGTACACTTAGTTGGAAATGCCTTGATTAAATTCGATAATCTATCTATTAACTCAAATTTAATCATCTTTAATCCAAAAACTGGCAAGATTACTTCGGATAATTAAAGATGTTAGAAATAATTAATGTATTCAAATCGATTAAAGAAAAAAAAATTATTTCAGATATATCTTTTAATGTAAATTATGGAGAAATTTTCGGTTTATTAGGGCCTAATGGTGCAGGTAAAACCTCAACCTTTTATATAATTGCTGGCCTAATAAATGCTGATAATGGGAAAGTAATCCTTGAAAAAGAAGATATTACAACAATGCCAATGCATCTGAGATCAAATCTTGGTTTAAAGTATTTACCTCAAGAACCCTCTATATTTCTTAACCTTACTGTTATAGAAAACCTGTATGGACTTGCTGAACTTTCTTTTAAAACCAAGGGAGACATTAAAAAATTTATAGATACATCAATTGAGGAATTTGATCTATCAGATATCTTAAATTTAAAAGGTAGGCAGTTGTCAGGCGGTCAAAGAAGAAAAGTCGAAATTGCAAGAACTCTCGCATCTAAACCTAAAATTATCTTGTTGGATGAGCCATTTGCAGGCATTGATCCAATAGCAATAGAAGATATTAAAAGTGTTCTTACAAAGTTATCAAAAAAGAATATTGGAATTTTAATTACAGATCATAACGTTAGAGAAACTCTAGAAATATGTAATCAAGCTGCGATTATCAACGATGGTGAACTGATTGCAGAAGGTGATACAAAAAGTCTGATTAATAATGATTTAGTTAAAAAAGTCTATCTTGGAGAGATGTATACATAAATGAGTATTATTCTTTCAAAAAACTTAAAACAAAAGCAAAGTGTAAAACTTACACCATCCTTAAAAAAATCAATAGACTTGCTTCAACTTTCAAGATTTGAATTAATTAAAAAAATTGATAAAGAAATAATAGAAAATCCATTTTTAGAAAAAAATGATGCCAATAATGACTATGAAGATTTTAATCATTTTGATTTCAGTTTTGATGTAGAGTCCAAGTTAAATTTAAGAGAGTCCTTAATAACTCAATTAGATGATTTCCATTTAAATGAAAAAGAAATCAAAATTGCAAAATTAATTATTGGATGCATTGATGAATCTGGTGAGCTTTCAGAAAGTACAGAGCAGATTGAGGAGATATCTAATTTTATTTATTCAGAAAAAGAGATCGAAAATATTCTTATAAATATAATTCATAAATTAAGTCCGAGTGGAATTGGTTATAGAAATCATAAAGAATGTATAAAAATTCAAATTGACAATAAAAAACATATCTCTAAAACCAAGAGAGCTTTAATTGAAGATATACTTCTTAATGATAAGCTTGATAACCTTCCTGAAATAAGAAAGATTGCTTATAAAAATGGTTACACAGATAAAGAATTTAAATCAGCTTTGGATGAGATAAAGAATTGTGATTTGAGTCCTGGCTTAAACTATGAGAAAACTGATTTTATTGAAGCTGATTTAAAGGTCTCCTTTGTGGATAAAAATTTCAAGGTTGTATTTAATGATAATAATTTTCCCCTAATAAAATTAGACAACGACCTAATTAGCGATGTAAAAAAAGAATTAAAGAAAAACAAAAATGAAGAAATATTGCAAAAAATTAATGACGCCAAATGGCTTTTAACATCTGTAAAAAAAAGAAACGATACAGTAAAAAATGTGGGCGAATATATTTGTACGAAACAAATTGCATTTTTTGAAGATAACCCACTTAAGCTGAATACTCTTAGCAATAAAGAAATTGCTGATGAGATTGGGGTTCATCCCTCAACAGTGTCAAGGATTTTAAGGAACAAGTATATTGATACTCCTAAAGGAGTTATGCCACTCAAATCTTTATTATTAACTTCAGTTTCTAAAACCAGAGACATTTCTGCAACTCAACTTATGAAGATAATAAAAGACATTGTTGATTCTGAAAACAAGCCAAAAAGTGATAAAAAAATTGCAATCGAGCTCAACAAGAGAGGCTTTAGTTTGGCTAGAAGAACAATTACAAAATATAGAAAAAAAAATAATATTCCATCATCTAGATATAGATAATTCTTTTCAGGTTAGAATTAATGAATGAGTGAAAGTAATGTTAATGATAATCTCAAAATAATTTTAGATGATGCGTCTAATCTGTCTTTAAATCAGATTAGAAGGCTTTTAAGCAAAATGACTGCGCCTGAAATTGCTCATGCTCTTGAATCTTCACCCCCTAAACAAAGAAACCTTTTATTTTCATTATTAAAAACAGAAGAAGAAGGCGACGTTCTCTTTGAATTAGGTGAAGAAATTCAACAAGATTTGGTTTCAAATATATCTAATGAGGAATTAATTGAAGCAGTTAAAGAACTTGAGTTAGATGAGATTGTAGATATCTTACAAAATCTCCCAGAAGAAAGAATGAACAAGATCTTATCAAATATGTCTTTGGTAGATAGAAAAAGAATCGAAATTGGCCTTACATTTCCAGATAATACTGCTGGGGGATTACTAAATACAGATGTAATAAGTGTGAGACCAAACAACTCAATCAATGAAGTAATAACTTATTTAAGGGATCAAGTAGATCTTCCTGAAAATACTGACAAGATATTTGTAGTCAACAACGAAAATGAATATTTAGGCGAACTTTTCATAAGCAAAATAATAACCTCTAAGCCTACGATGCTTGTAAGAGAAATAATGGAGACTGAATTTCCTTCAATAGATGCAGATCTTGATGATAAAGAGGTAGCAACTTTATTTGAAAGAAACGATTTGATTTCTTCACCAGTGGTAGATAAGGATGGTAAGTTAATTGGAAGAATAACTATTGATGATGTTGTTGATGTAATAAGAGAGGATGCAGATCAAAATCTATTAGGCATGGCGGGTGTTGCTGAAGATACTTTTGCTCCTCCAGGGAGAGCAGCAAAAAGTAGAGTATTTTGGTTAAGCATGAACCTAGTTACAGCTTTCATAGCTGCAAGCACAATAAATTTATTTCAAGACGTAATTGATAAAATAGTTTATCTAGCAGTTCTAATGCCTATAGTTGCGAGTATGGGAGGTGTTGCAGCTACTCAAACACTGACAATTGTATTGAGAGGTTTAACGTTGGAGCAAATAAACACATCAAATATTCGCTGGCTTTTCAAAAGAGAGCTGGCAGTATCAATATTAAATGGAATGGTCTTATCAATTTTAGTTGGATTTGTTACCTTAAGTTGGTTCAAAGATATTACTATAGCTATTTTAATATCTTGTGCATTAGTAATTAATCTCATAAGTTCAGTGATTGCAGGAATTCTAGTTCCTCTCATTTTACGAAAATTTAATCAAGATCCTGCAATTGGGGGAAGCGTCGTAGTAACTACGGTAACTGACGTTGTTGGATTTTTATCATTCTTAGGCTTGGCAACTATTTACTTAATTTAGTCTAATGATTTTTGGATCATCTATCGATCCAGTGATTTTAAATTTGAAAGTTGAAGCATCATCAACCCTCTCATCAATAATATTTTCTAAAACAAAGCCTCCTGCAAGAGCAGGGATACCTCCAAAGATCGCAGCATACCATGGAATATTTTCTGATACTTTCAATCTCATATCTAAGCTTAAATCTAGCTCATCTATGAAGCCTTTATCATTCTTTAAAATCTCGCCAGTCCAAGACATTTTTGCTTCAGCTGTCTCAAATTTAATTGGATTAGTAAAAAAAGCTCTATTTTGTCCTATATAAAAGTCTCCCTCTGCCCTACTAATAATTAATTTTGAAGAAATAAAACTTGTCTCATCAGTAAGATTGGATACCAATGCATTTAAATTAAAAACCTTAAGAGCATTAAACAATGCTGAGTCTGGTAAAGATGTATTGGATTCAAGGTCTTTTATTTTAAATCTTATTCTTCCTTCTAAATTTTTTAATTGAGAAGCACTTACCCATTGAACATTTAAATCCGAAAAAAGGTAATCAAAATCATAATTAATTAATTTTCCAAGTAAATCTTTTTGATTATCAAACTCAAATGAACCTCTAATTTTATATAAGTCATTTTGATTGTTATAGCTTATGTATGCTTTTTCGTTTTTAGAAGATGGTCCAATATTAAAGTTCTTGCTTGAGATTTTTATATTATCAATAGTTGTTATTGTTTTATTTTTTAAAAAATAAAAATCAATATTTTGAAATACATCATCAGAGGTCTGAATATTTTTTCCAACAAATCTTAGATTTATATCATTCAGTTTGAAAGCATCACTTGAGTCAAGAATATTTACTCCTTTAAATTCAAATTTAGTATCAAAAACATCAATTCTTGTAAATCCTGAGGAATCAATTCTTAGTGTGCCATTAAGATTATTACCATAAAAAAATGATTCAGTTTCATCCCCACTAAAATTAATTTCAAAAATTTGATCAAAATAAATGTTATTAAAAAAATCTAGCTGTTTAATTTTAAGTTTTATCAATTTTAGATTTGAATCATCATTTAATTGATTCTCTAATGCTAAATTTTCAATCCTGAGGTTATCTAATTCAAGAAATATATAAAATCCATCAATGAAATTTAGTTTTTTGATATCTTCATCAAATGATGATCCAAGTGCAAAATATCCATTATTATTATAAATAAAAGCACTAAACTTATTATTCTTGATCTCATATGTTGGTTGCGATAAATCAGATATTAAAATCTTTGTTTGTAAATTATCATATGGCCTTTTATTTAATTCATTAATGTTAGATGAAAAAGTTGTGTTACTTAAATTACTACTTAACTCAAGAGAAGCATTCTCATCAATAGATAATTTTGCATTAAATATTTCAGTGCCACTTAAGTTTAAATAATCGCCAAAATTTACAAAATTATCCATTTTTATAGAAACAGCTGACCTCAACGTTAATTTATTATTAAAAACTGAAATGGATCCACTTATCATTTGATCTGGAATTTTTGCAGAAAATATTCCACTTAACTTTTGATTGGTGTTTGTAAATAAAACTGCATCAATTTTTTTAACTTCGTATTTCGTTCCAGTAACAATATATGTATCTTTGAACATGTACTTGTTAAGAGATGAAATTTGATTGTTATTAGAATCGAAGTATCCTTTGCTATAAATTTTAAGATTGATGTTTTTATCAGAAAATTCACTCAAATTTATCAAATCCTCATTCTCAATAATTTTTTCATCCAATTTAAGAAAAGTGGAATATAGATACTGGTTGGAATCATTTTTTTTATAAATTTTTAAATCATTAAATGGAATATTATTTATCTCACCAACTTTATTTAATATAGATAAATTGCCCTCTTTACTTAAAATTTGAGTTTTATTAGAGTAAAAAGTGAATTCTTTAGTTGATATGTAAATGTTGTTAATTTTAAATTTGTACGTTCCATTGTTTGTTTGGGAATTTGATTCATTTAGAAAATCTATATTGATCAAAGAGAGTTTACTCAAGTGTATATATCCATCTAATATAGATGTAATTATTTTTACACCTATCTTAATTTCCTCAGCCTGAAAGATTACGTTCTCATTAGCTTCTCTAATGGAAACATCACTTAAAACAACTATGGGTGATAAAAAATTTGTATCAGATTTAGCCTCTTTGAATTCTATTGAATAATCTTCGTTTAATAGCCTATTAGTTACAAATATAACGCTTTCTGGTTTGGTTATGATTAGAATATAAACTGAGCCTATTACTATGAAAATAAAGGTTATTAATATTGCAATCGATTTTATGAAATTATTAAGAGCTGACATTTCAAAGTTTAATGCTAAATCTTTTTGGAAAGTATGATGCAATTAAAGCAATTAAAAAACAAAATATTATGTTTGCAAATGAGCTTACTAGTAGTGTTTCATATGAGAAATTATATAAATTAATAATTAGTTGACTAAATCCAACGTATGCAGAAGCAGATAATCCAAAAAATAAACATATTTGAAGATAACTAAATAATTTAAATGAATTAGCGTTTTGATTTATAAAGTATGTTGTTGAACAATAAATAATTGTATTTAAACCAAAATAAGAATCTGAAATTAAATCAACAAAGAAACCAAATGAAAAAGCCTCTAAAGGACTGATATTTTTATATGATTTATATACATAAAAGGAAAAAGCTAAAAAAGTTAAGGGAATAATTATGAATATTTTTGAAAATAAAAGGGTAATATTTTGATCAATAAAATTAATGAAAATGATTAAGAATAATCTTTTTAAAAAACTGACCATCAGTAACTTAACACTCCAAACACATTTCCATTAAGGGGATTAGCCAGTAATTTAATTTCAATATTAGTTTGTGTTGAATCAACTGCTTCAATCGAGCTAACATACCCAACTTCAATATCCTTTGGATAAATTCCACCTAGGCCAGAAGTATAAAAAATTTGATTTTCCTTTACCTCTTTGGTCCATACAAGAGGATTGTAAGTACAAATAATATATCCAGATCTCCCGCTTCCTTTTGCATTGCAAAAGAATTCACTTGAATTCAATTTTATTGGCAAAGAGTGAGAAATATCTGTTAGAAGTAGCACCTCATAAAATTTGCTTTCACCAATAATTTGACCTACTAGTCCTTCAGTATTAAAAACGATACTTTCAACATATGAATTATCAGTATTTTGTCTAATCTCTATAAACATTCTGTGTTGATCGCAACATTTATACATATTGGGATCAATACTTTTAAGATATGCAATATCATATTCAAATTTATACTTATTCTCATTATATGCTTTTTTAATAATTTCTTTGTCTTTAAAAAAAATGTTTTCTTTAGAAATTAAATAATTATTTAAATAGCTTAGCTCTAATGCCTCCCTAAGATTTTTATTTTCCATAACTAGCTGACTTTTTGACTTCGAATGACTTAATATTGATTTAAGAGGTTCTATAGAAATTTCTTTGGCAATATAAAAAGACGAAATTTTGAATGATTTAAATCCATTTTTAATACTCTGAAAATTATTTGAAGTTATATCAATATATAAAATTAATGAGCCTAATGTAATAAAAAAAATAAAGCTTAACTTTTGACCAAAAGTTGGCGCTGCCCTAGCCATTAGACTTACTCAGATGATAAAAGGTCAATATTATATTTATCCATTATCTCCAATGCTTGGCCGCCTCCTCTGGCAACACAAGTTAATGGATCTTCAGCAACAATTACAGGAATGCCTGTAGAATTTGATATTAATTTATCAAGATCTCTCAATAATGCTCCACCACCAGTCAATACTATTCCTCTCTCAGCGATGTCAGCTGCAAGTTCGGGCGGTGATAACTCTAATGCATTTCTAATAGCTCTTACTATTCCATACAAAGGATCCTTCATTGCTTCAAAAATTTGTTCGCTATTAATATTAAAAGTCTCAGGAATACCTTCAGCAAGATTTCTTCCTGTGATAGACATTTCTAATTTTTCTGAATCATCAGTAGCACAACCGATTGTATATTTTATTTTTTCTGCAGTTGAATCTCCTATAACGCAACCATAATTTCTTCTTATCCATGAAGTAATAGATTCATCCATTTTATCTCCACCAATTTTTACAGATTCAGAGTAGACAACACCGTTCAAAGATAAGATTGCGATCTCTGAGGTACCTCCTCCAATATCTACAACCATATTTCCTGAGGCTTCTTCAACAGGCAGTCCGGCTCCAATAGCTGCAGCCATAGGTTCCTCAATGAGTTTCACATCCCTTGCTCCAGCCCCAAGAACTGATTCCCTTATAGCTCTTCTTTCTACCTGAGTTGATCTACACGGCACACATACAAGCACTCTAGGGCTTGGTTTTATGAATAATTTTTCATGAACTTTTGCTATAAAGTGTTGCAACATTTTTTCAGTTACTTGGAAGTCAGCTATTACACCCTCTGATAAAGGCCTAATTGCTTTAATGTTTCCAGGAGTCCTACCAAGCATCTTTTTCGCTTCTGTACCAACAGCAACTACGGTTTTTTGTCCTCTGCTTTCTCGAATAGCAACCACTGATGGCTCATTAAGAACTATGCCAACATCTTTGGTATAAATTAATGTATTTGCAGTACCTAAATCTATAGATAAGTCATTAGAGAAGTAACC